>NZ_JROX01000064.1:0-5386 GCF_000800955.1 Kocuria sp. ZOR0020 | reverse complement strand
CCGCCACCCACTACACGGATGCACAGATCCGGGTGGGTGTGGAACTGGTGGTGTTCAAGACCTCCGATCTGGAGTTTGACGCCAACGCTGCCTGCCTGCTGGATGAGGCCACCTTCCTGGCCGTGGAACAGCTGACCAGCACCTATGACCCGTCCGGGGAATCCACGCGCCTGATGATGGGCGCCATTGGAGCGGTCCGCCAGGCCATTTCCTCCGGACGGAAGTTCAAGCTGCCGCCCAGCACCTACGAACAGATGCGTCAGCAGTTGGGTGCCAGGGCCGGGCTCAATGACACCCCCCCGTGGCCGGTGCCCTGGACGGAAGTGGCTTACCGTGCCGGCAACGGCCTGTGGAACTGCGCCATTCGATCCATGGGACTGGAGACCACCTCCGGTTCCCGCGCCAAGTTGCCTTGCGGCCAGCCTGCGGCTGAGACGGCAGATGCCGCTGCTGAGGTCCGCGAACTGCATGACCCGGGAATCGGACTGATCGCCCCGCATGTTCCGGCAGACCAGATTCCGGAATCCGTGTGGGACAACCTGCGGGACATGCTGGCCGAGGACCTGGCGTCTTTGCCGTGGAAGGGCCAGCTGGTGCTGAAGTACGTGGCGGAAGGCACCGGCAACACGCCATCGGCCTGGGCAGGTTCAGGTCCTGACGGGGTCACGTGTGCCATGTCCACCACCGTGTCCGTTCCGGTCTCCCACTGGCCGTTGGACGTTGCCTATTTTGAGGAAGGCCATTGGGAGGAACCCTCCACCTGGGACCGCCCGTGGACGGCCGGACCGCTGGATCCCGTGACGGCTGCTGAACGCATGGTGGACGGTCTGCGGTTCGGGCGCCTGTGCCTGGATCCCTACAGCTTCCGATGGGGAACCACAGAGGTGGCAGACCCACAGGGCACCAGCTCGGCATCGGCCGGGACCGTGATCCCGTTGCACGGCGCCTGAGCCGGGGTCTGCAGGCTGCGCCTGACGGTAACCAATTTCACGTCGTAGCACCTCAGCTCATCCCTTAAACTGGCTGAGTTGAAGGGGAGTAGTTCCACGCTCACATCAGCACATTGATGTCAGCAGCGGTCAGTCGACATACCGGATCTCTTGGAGGAGTCCCGGCTGGCCACCTGCGTACCGGGCGAACGAGACCTTCACGCGGGCTCACAGTCCGTTTCACCGCACTGAAGATCACCGAGCCGTCACCGGCCGGTGAGGACAAGGACTCCTCCATGGCTGATTCGCCACGTTCCCACACGCCTGAAAACTCCGCACCGGCCCACCGTGAGCCCTCCACCCACGGGCAAGCAGATCCCGCCACGGATCCCACACCGGCTCAGATCCGGCGCTGGCGCCGCTACCTGGCAGAAGAACAAGCCGAGGCCGAGATCTACCGGAGGCTGGGTGAATCCAGCACAGGACGCCACAAGGAGATCCTGCTCAAGGTCTCAGAGGCGGAAAGTCGCCACTCCCAGTACTGGAAGGCCAAGCTCGGGGAACACGCCGCCAAGACCGTCAGCCCGTCCCTGAGTTCACGGGTGTTGATGTTCCTGGCCGCCCACTTCGGCTCCGTTTTTGTGCTGGCGCTGCTGCAGCGCGCCGAGTCCCGCTCCCCGTACCAGGAGGACGCTGACGCCTCACCGGCCATGGCTGCGGATGAAGCCATCCATGAGGAAATCGTGCGAGCCCTGGCCAATGACGGCCGCCAGCGGCTCTCCGGGAACTTCCGCGCCGCCGTGTTCGGCGCCAATGACGGGCTGGTCTCCAACCTGGCCCTGGTCATGGGTGCTGGAGCCACGGGCATGTCATCCACCATGGTGCTGTTCACGGGCATTGCCGGTCTGCTGGCCGGGGCGCTGTCCATGGGCGCCGGGGAATTCGTCTCCGTGCGCTCACAGCGCGAACTGTTGGAAGCCTCCTCCCCCACCCAGATCACCCTGGCGGTGGCACCAGACCTGGATCTGGATGCCAACGAACTCGAGTTGATCTACCGTGCCCGTGGCATGAGCCCGGAGGCTGCCGCCCACCGCGTCAAGGAACGCCTGGGTTACCTGGACTGCGACTGTGACCCGTCATTGTCCTTCCGAGACCCGGATCCTGAGGACCAGGACGCCCCTGGCGGGGAGCACGTGGCTCTGGGAACGGACCTGGGTGCTGCCGGTTCCAGTTTCTGCTTCTTTGCCTCCGGTGCCGTGATCCCCATCCTCCCCTACCTCTTCGGCATGGGTGGCATGTGGGCCATGGTGGTGGCCATGGCCCTTGTGGGCGTGGCCCTGCTGGTCACCGGTGGTTTGGTGGGGCTGCTTTCCGGCGCCTCACCGCTGGCACGCGGCATGCGGCAGTTGGCCATCGGCTACGGTGCGGCGATCGCCACGTACCTGCTGGGGCTCGTGTTCAACGTGGCGGTGCTCTGAGCACCCCAGCAACAGATCGTCAGGGTGGCACGGATCACAATTCACGAATGTGCCTTGTCACCTGACGTCATGCCCCGGTGGTGGTGTCACGGGAAGGTCAAGACTCGATAACATGTACGTCGTGGCCTTGTGCCACACGGCATCAGGGGGACGCCACGGAATTCGCTGCCCGGCCGACACTGGGGGGTGTCACCGGATACGCGCCTGTGGCGTAATCAACCGAACAGCCCACGGTTGCCTCCTGATGAGACGCCTGGCGTCTGCCGGTGGTGGGCGGGTTCATTTCCATCTCTGGAGGCGCATCTCTCCCCGCGCTGGGTGCTCTTGAGCATCCGTTCCCGCCACCACCGGCCCCTCACACCTCAAACCCATTGTTGGACCACACACCAACAACGACGGCGCCCCTCGCCTTCCGTACGGAAGGTGAGGGGCGCCGTCGTCGTTGATGCGGCTCAGGAGCTCACTTGGCGCCCATGAGTTCACGCATGAGCTCAGCGGTTTCGGTGGGGGTTTTGCCGACCTTCACACCGGCGGCCTCCAGGGCCTCTTTCTTGGCCTGAGCGGTTCCGGAGGAGCCGGAGACGATGGCGCCGGCGTGGCCCATCGTCTTGCCCTCCGGGGCGGTGAAACCGGCCACGTAGCCCACCACGGGCTTGGTCACGTTGGCCTTGATGTACTCGGCGGCACGTTCCTCGGCGTCGCCACCGATCTCACCGATCATCACGATGCCCTCGGTCTCCGGGTCAGCCTCGAAGGCCTCCAGGGCGTCGATGTGGGTGGTACCGATCACGGGGTCGCCACCAATGCCAATGGCGGTGGTGAAGCCCAGGTCACGCAGTTCGAACATCATCTGGTAGGTCAAGGTGCCGGACTTGGAGACCAGGCCCAGCTTGCCCTTGCCGGTGATGTTGGCCGGGGTGATGCCCAGCAGGGACTCCTCCGGGGAGATGATGCCGGGGCAGTTGGGGCCGATGATGCGGGTGGTGGGCTTGCCGTCAGCACCGGTCTTGGTCTTGGAGTAGGCCCAGAACTCAGCGGAGTCCTGCACGGGGATGCCTTCGGTGATCACAACCACCAGCGGAACTGAAGCATCGATGGCCTCAATCACCGCATCCTTGCAGAACTTGGGCGGGACGAACACGATCGACGCGTTGGCGCCGGTCTGCTCAACGGCCTCGGAGACGGAACCGAACACGGGCAGTTCGACGTCGTTGCCGCCCTGGTCCTTGTGGGCCACGGTGGTGCCGGCCTTGCGGGCGTTGACGCCACCGACCACCTGGGTGCCTGCTGCGAGCATCCGGGCGGTGTGCTTGGTTCCCTCGCCGCCGGTGATGCCCTGAACGATGACCTTGGAGTCCTTGTTCAAGAAGATGGACATGAGTGTTTCCTCTGTTTTGTAGTGTGCGTGCGGCGGGGATCAGTTGGCGGCGGCAGCCAGTTCGGCAGCCCTGTCCGCGCCACCATCCATGGTGTCCACGGAGGTGACCAGCGGGTGGTTGGCCTCCTCCAGAATGCGGCGGCCCTCCTCCACGTTGTTGCCGTCCAGGCGCACCACCAAGGGCTTGGTGGCGGAATCTCCCAGGATCTCCAGGGCCTTCACAATGCCGTTGGCCACTGCGTCACATGCGGTGATGCCGCCGAACACGTTGACGAACACGGACTTGACGTCCTCATCGCCCAGGATCACGTCCAGGCCATCGGCCATGACCTCGGCGGAGGCGCCGCCTCCGATGTCCAGGAAGTTGGCGGGCTTCACGCCGCCGTGTGCCTCACCGGCGTAGGCCACCACGTCCAGGGTTGACATCACAAGACCGGCGCCGTTGCCGATGATGCCGACCTGACCGTCCAGCTTGACGTAGTTGAGGCCCTTCTCCTTGGCCTTGGCCTCCAGGGGGTTCTCCGCGGCCTTGTCCACCAGGGACTCGTGATCGGGCTGACGGAAATCGGCGTTCTCATCCAGGGAGACCTTGCCGTCCAGCGCCAGGATCTGGCCGTCGCCGGTCTTGACCAGCGGGTTGACCTCCACCAGGGTGGCGTCTTCCTTGGTGTAGACCTCGCCCAGCTTGACCAGGACGGGGACAACCTTCTCAGCGGTTTCGTCGTCGAACTTGGCCTCGGTGACGATCTGGCGGGCCTTTTCCTCGGTGATACCCTGGTTCGGGTCCACCTCAACGCGGGCCAGGGCCTCCGGGCGCTCCACGGCCAGCTGCTCGATCTCCATGCCGCCTTCCACCGAGCACATGGCCAGGTAGGAGCGGTTGGCGCGGTCCAAAAGCAGGGAGAAGTAGTACTCCTCCGCGATGTCCGCACCCTGGGCGATCATCACGCGGTGGACGGTGTGGCCCTTGATGTCCATGCCCAGGATCTGCTGGGCATATTCGTAGGCCTCGTCAGCGGTCTTTGCGACCTTCACGCCGCCGGCCTTGCCGCGGCCGCCCACCTTGACCTGTGCCTTGACGACCGTGACGCCGCCAATCTTCTCTGCGGCTTCCTTGGCTTCTTCTGCGGTGGTGGCCACGTATCCCTGAAGCACGGGAACCCCGTGCTTCTCGAAGAGATCGCGTGCCTGGTATTCGAACAGGTCCACGGGTGAGAGTCCTTCTTCGTCGAAGTTATCGTCCGGTCGTGGCATTTCGGCGCCACGACCTCGTCCTGGAGGAGCACGCGCGGGTGGCCCGGGGCCGGGCCGATCGGATGCCACCATGGTTCTTGGGCAACACGAACGCACTCCCCTGCCTGCAACATTAACGGACACATGCCCAAGACGTGACACCCGATCTGGAAGGCCCGGAACATGACCCGCTGGCAGGGCGTGTGGACGATCTACTCAACATGGGAAGGCTCCTGATCAGTCACCGCGTCCAATTTGTTGGTTGACTGTCCTTCATGGATTCATCCGAACGGTCGGCGGCGAGCTCAGGCCCTCACGGGCAGCGGGCTGCAATCGGCAGCCCGGATTCGCGGCACACAGGTGGGGCC
>NZ_JROX01000007.1:0-38622 GCF_000800955.1 Kocuria sp. ZOR0020 | reverse complement strand
AAGGACAGTGGGTGGCCACACGGCTCGGTGCCACCTCGGGCGTCTCAGACATGCTCGGCCGCCATTGCGGTCCCACGGCGCAGGTAGAAGAACCAGGTCACCACCAGGGCCACCACGTAGAAACCAACGAATCCGTAAAATGCGGCCTCATAACCACCGGTTGCCGACTTGGACGCGGAGAGGACCTGCGGAATCGCGAATCCGCCGTAGGCACCCACCGCGGAGATCAAACCCAAGGCAGCCGATGCCCGCCGCGCCGTGGAGACCACTGCGTCCCCTGCACCGACGGCACGGGCCGCACCCCTGATGCGGTAAATCGGCGGGATCATGCGGTACGTGGAGCCATTTCCCACACCCGAGCAGATGAACAGGGCCAGGAAGAGCACCAGGAACAGCCAGAAGTTCTGCAGCGGCAGGGTCAGAACCACGGCCAGGGCGAAGAAGGCCATTCCCGCAAACGAGCACACGGTGACGCGCGCACCGCCGAAACGGTCGGCCAGCTTGCCGCCGTAGGGCCGAGCCAGGGACCCGATGATCGGTCCCATGAAGGCCAGAGTCACGGCGGCGGTACCTATGGAGATGGTGGAGAACTGCGGAAAGGTATCGGCAATCAGCTTGGGGAAGACCCCGGAGAAGCCGATGAAGGAACCGAAAGTGCCGATGTAGAGGAAGGCCATGATCCAGAAGTGGGGTTCCTTGACCGCGGCCAGAGAACCCGCCACATCGCCCTTGGCGTCGGAGATGTTGTGCATGAACTTCCACGCGCCCCAGGCCGCCAACAGAATCAAGGGCACCCAGAACCATCCCGCAAGGGGCAGGCGCAACGCGATCAGTCCACCCAGGGTGACCACCAGCGGGACCACCAACTGGACGATACCGGCACCCAGATTTCCGCCGGCGGCATTGAGCCCCAGTGCGTAGCCCTTTTCGCGGGCCGGATAGAAGTAGGTGATGTTGGCCATCGAGGAGGCAAAGTTGCCGCCACCGAATCCCGCGGCGGCCGCGATGAGCAGCATGAGCCAGAACGGGGTTGCGGGATTGCTCACGGCAAGCGCGAGCCCGACCGCTGGGATCAGCAGCAGCAACGCGGAGACGATGGTCCAGTTACGCCCACCAAAACGGCCCACCATGAACGTGTACGGGATGCGCAGTGTTGCACCGACCAGCGATGGCATGGAGATCAGCCAGAACAGCTGGGGATCGGTGAATTCGAAACCTGCGCGCGGCAAGAAGACCACCGTGACCGCCCACAGTTGCCACACCGCAAAGCCCAGGAACTCCGCGAAGATCGACCAGCGCAGATTGGTGCGCGCAATGGTCTTCCCCTGGGTCTCCCACTGTTGGTGGTCTTCGGGGTCGTAGCCGTCCAACCATCGGCCGGGGCGTTGGCGCAGCGCCAGTTTGGGCAAACTGGCCGGTGAAGAAGTTCGCTGGGTGGCGTCGTGGAGTTCGGTGCTCAAAGGATCCTCCAGGTGTGAAGCGCGGCAGCCGACCCGCCGTCACCCACGAACCTAGGAATTGCCTGTTGCACCGTGTGTCGCCAACGGGTCAAGGGGCCGTGACACTTTCCTCACACGCTCTCGTTGGGGTGGTGAGCGCTCAGTTGCCGCCGAAACCTCCGTTATGACCAATCCGCGTCCAAATTTTGGGCCTTTTCGGAGGTCTCGGCGAGTTCGGCAGCCAGTGCCGCTTGACCTTCTTCCCAGCGCTTGACGACGACGGCAACCAGCTCCGGCGGGACCTGTCTCCCGTCCACCAGAAGTGGCTCGGTGATCCGTCCGCCGCTGCGTGCGTGCTGTGAGGGTGCACCAATCACGGTCTGCCGGGCGGCCCGTGCGGCATCGGCGTGGAAGACCCCCGGTGCCACGTGGAAGGAGACCGCGGTGACGTGATGGGCGCCGTCGTGCCAGGCCTGGGCCACGGCTTGCTGAGCCTCGGGCTGTACCGCGGAGACGAATCCCGTGCGCACCTCACGTCCGGTCACCTCAGCAAGGTCGGCGGCCTGGCTGTGGATGTCGCGGACGGCGCGGTCATCTGAGGACCCCGCCGCTATCAGCACCAGGGTCGGCTGCTGCTCAGGATCGGCAGCCACGACGCCGGAGGTTGCGTCGGAGCCCGCCTCCGCCTCCGTGGGGGTTTCGGCCTCCGCGATGCGGCGGGCCATGAGTTCGGACAGCCCGCGATCCGGCCCCAGTGCACCCGTGACCACGTGGTGGTCCCGATCTGCCACGGCCTGGGCCAGGTCCTGGTGGACGTGGAAACCGGCGGCCAACAACAACGGGACGATGACCACGGCACGCTCCGCGAACTCCTCACACCGGGCCACAACGTCGGGTTGCTGTACATCCACCCAGGTCAACACCACGTCCGTGTCCGGCAGCGCGTGAGAGACAGCGGCCGCGATCTCCTGGGTGGCGGTCTGCGCCGAGGCCGCACGGGAACCGTGGGCGCACAACAACAACACCGGCTCGGCTGCGGCAGTGGCTGCCACGCCGGGCACCGCGGTGGTCTCAGCGGGTGACGTGTTGGCTTCTGACGGACTGCTCGAACTCACGAACTCAACTCTACGAGCACGCGCCCGGCCTCGACCGTGACGTGGTGAACAGGCAGGGTGAAGTCGGCACCGGTCCGGCAGGAGCCGTCACGGAGGTCATAAACCTCCTTGTAGAGCGGCGATGCCAGGGTGGGAACACCGTCCACGGTCTCCCCAACAATGCCGCGTGCCATCACCAGGGCGCCCGAATTGGGGTCGGCGTGATCGCAGGCATAGACGGTGTCATCCTGCATACGAAACACCGCGATCTGACGCTGCCCGACCAAGGCCACCTCACCCCAGTCACGTTCCAAGTCATCCAAGGTGCAGATCTCAACTGGTCCTTGGACAGCGGTCTGCGTTGCCTCTGCGCTCACTGTGTCACCTTCCGTCACGGCTCTGCCACGATCAGCACTCCCAAGCATCCGGCGGCAACCGCATGACCCTGGAGCACCAAGAGTGATTCCATGTCATCAGAGGGCCGCGCGAGCACCCAAGCCGTTGCCGCAGATTCCATGTGCAGCGCAGATCGCAGCCGCCCAGGTGACCGATCAGGAACCAGCCGTAGGAGGCCATTCCATGCCCAACACGCCAGCTCCCGGGACCGGACGCAAGATCTTGGTGATCGGCGGTGGACCTGCTGCCCAGCGTTTTGTGCAGAAGATGGTGCAGAAGGGTCTGGGGCAGGACACCATCACGGTGCTGGCCGAGGAACCCTGGGCCCCCTATGACCGTGTGGCTCTAGAGACGCTGTTCACGGACCCTGAGCGCGATCTGACGTTGGGGGATGCGGATTTCTGGGACCACCCCCAGCTGGATCTGCGCACCAGCACCCGGGCTTCCGACCTGGACGTCAAGAACCAGGTGGTGCACACCCGTCAGGGTGAGGACTTCCCCTATGACGAACTCGTGCTTGCCACCGGCTCCAATGCCGCCACCTTGAACATTCCCGGTGCCCACCGGGTGCACGTGTTCCGCACCATCAAGGACGTCCGCGGCATCGTGGATGAGGTGGCTGAGCTGAAGGAAAAGCTGGGGCGCACCCCGCGCGGCGTCGTCGTGGGCGGTGGCCTGCTGGGGCTGGAGGCCGCAGCAGGTCTGAAGGACCTGGGCGCTGAGGCCACCATCCTGGACGTCGCCGAATTCCTGCTGTGCACCCAGATGGACCGCGACGGCGGCCTGGCGGTGAACTCTCTGATGCGCGAGCAGGGCCTGGACGTGCGCTGCCAACGGTTCATTGCCGGCGTGGAGCTGGACGAGGAAGAAAACGTCACAGGCGTGCTGGTCAAGGACGGTCCCGGGCCGGATGCCACCGTGGAACACATCGAGGCGGACATGGTGGTGTTGGGCATCGGCATCAAGGCCCGCTCCGGTCTGGCCCGCCGGGCCGGTTTCCACCTGGGCGCCCGTGACGGTGTGGTGGTGGATGAGACCTGCAAGACCTCCGTGGCGCATGTGTGGGCCATCGGTGAGGTGGCAGACATTCTGGGCCAGACCTGGGGCCTGGTGGGACCTGCCAACATCATGGCCGAGGTGGTGGCGGACCGTTTGTTCGGTGGCGATTCCAAGGTCACGGCCTTTGACACCTCCACCCGGTTGAAGTTCTCCGGCGTGGATGTGGCCTCCTTCGGTGACGTCTACGCCAGGACCCCTGGCTGCATTGAGGTCAACTACACGGACCCGGTGGCCGGTATCTACCAGAAAATCGTGGTGGACAAGGACCAGGAGACGCTGCTGGGTGGTGTGTTCGTGGGCAACGCGGAGCCCTACGACGCACTGCGTCCGCTCCAAGGCCGGCCGCTTCCTGCCGAACCGGCCCGCTACCTCTCTGCTGCAGGTGGCGATGCCCCGGAGACCGAGCTGCCGGATGACGCCATCCTGTGTTCCTGCAACAACGTCTCCTTCGGCACCGTGCGAGGTGCCGTGAAGGACGGCAACCATTCGGTGCCTGAGCTCAAGAAGTGCACCAGCGCCGGCACCCAGTGCGGTTCCTGTGTGCCCATGCTGCAGAAGACCATGGAGAAGACCATGCTCTCCCTGGGGCTCACAGTCTCCAAGGCCCTGTGTGAGCACTTTGATCTGTCCCGCCAGGAGCTCTACGCCGCGGTCCGCGCCAGTGGCATCCGCACGTTCCCGGAGGCCCTGGAGCGGTTCGGCAAGGGCCGCGACGGCTGCTTGATCTGCAAGCCGGTGATGGCCTCCATCCTCTCCTCCCAGCCCAACGCCTACGTCCTGGATGAAGGCCGCGGCACGCTGCAGGACACCAATGACCGCAACCTGGGCAACATGCAGAAGGACGGCACCTACTCGGTGGTTCCCCGCATTCCTGGCGGTGAGATCACGCCGGAGAAGCTGGCCGTGATTGCTTCCGTGGCCAAGGACTACGGGCTCTACACCAAGGTGACCGGCGCCCAGCGGATCGGTCTCTACGGCGCCCGGCTGGAGGAACTGCCGGAGATCTGGAAGCGGTTTGTGGACGCCGGATTCGAGTCCGGGCAGGCCTACGGCAAGGCCCTGCGCAACGTGAAGTCCTGCATTGGATCCACCTGGTGCCGTTTTGGCGTCCAGGACTCCGTGGGCATGGGCATCCGGTTGGAAAACCGCTACCGGGGCCTGCGTTCACCGCACAAGTTCAAGATCGGTTCCTCGGGTTGTGCCCGTGACTGCGCGGAGGCTCAGGGCAAGGACATCGGTGTGATGGCCACCCCGGACGGCTGGACTCTCTACCTGGGCGGCAACGGTGGCGCCAACCCGGCCCACGCCAGGGTCATTGCTCAGGACATTGACGAGGAAACGTTGATCAAGTACATCGACCGTTACCTGATGTACTACATCCGCACTGCTGACAAGCTGCAGCGCACGGCCCGGTGGTTGGAGGATCTGGACGAGGAGTACGGGGACGCCATGGCTCACCTCAAGGCCGTGCTATTGGATGACTCCTTGGGCATCTGCGCCGATCTTGAGGCGGACATGGAACGTCAGGTGGAGGGTTATCAGGACGAATGGGCCGCCACCTTGGCCTCCCCGGAGCGGCTGCGTCGCTTCCGTCCGTTCGTCAATCAGCCGGAAGCCTCCGATGACGCCTCCCGCCAGTACGTTCTGGAACGTGACCAGATCCGCCCGGCAACACCGGAGGAGATCGACGCCGCCGAATCCGGTGACGGCCCGGTGTTGATCGCAGGGGCCCGCATCCCGGTGGGTGCCGGCTCCTGATCACCTGAGGTGACCGCCCCGGCTGACCCGGGAACTGCGCCCTAGATCCGGGCCGGTTCCCGGGTCAGTCTGCGAATACGGCGGATGTCTGCCGTGGATCGTGTGACCACCTGCGGGTGGGCCTGGGCGAACTGGGCACTGAGGCGACGCCCGGGCCCCACCTCGATCACCACGTCACGGCCGCGGCCCACCAGCTGTGACATGGTGTCGCGCCAACGGTCGGATCCGTCCACCTGGGTCAAGAGGTCCTGCCGCGCCTGGGCACCGGTGCGCAGCAGCTGCGAGGAACCGGAGCCCACCACCGGCAGGTACGGTTCGCGGAATTCGGTGTTCTCCAGTCGAGCCACCAACGGTTCTGGCCGCTGCCCCGTGGCATCGGAGTTCCCCAGAACGAAGGCGTGCTCCCGCACCAAGAGCAGACCGTCCGTGAAACTGAGGCACCCTGCTGCCGCCAGTGCCGCGTAGGAACCCAGTTGATGGCCTGCCAGGACATCCGGCTGCCAGCCGGATTCCAACAACCCCAGGTGCGTGATCACGCTGACCGTGTAGACCGCTGCCTGCAGATCCCCGGCACGGTCCTGGGAGACTGACCGCAGACCGACGCCGGTGGCTCGCTCGGCTTGGTCGAACACCTGGTCCGCTATCTCCGGAAAAGCCTCCTGGACGACGTCCCCCATGGTTGCCTTGTGTGATCCTTGTCCCGGATACACAAATGCGCAGTGCATGTTTCCACCGATCTCTAGAGCATTCCCCCAAGGGCCGCCAGGTTTCCCCTCCCTGACACGGCCCGATTGCCTCCAATACGCTCACATGTCATGCGTGCGCAAACAAGTGAAAAAGCGCGTACAAAATCTGACAAGCGCCCCCGGGAACACATGCGTGGAGACCTAGTGTGGAGGTCATGTTCCTGGAGACCGATCTTGCCCGTGTGACCGTTCTGTTGTTGGGCGCAGGCCCGGATTCCCGCACCGCTCGGCGCCTCCGGGCAGCTGGGGCCACCGTCAGCGTGGATGTTGAGGCCGGACAGCCACCGGGCGTCGTCGTGGTGGTGGGAGATCGGGAGCCGTGGGCGGCCGCGCTGGAACGGATCACGGAGGTCCACGGCCCGCTGCCGGTGGCCGTCACCGAACCGGAACGAACTGGGGTCACCTTGGTGGGTGGCGGCCCCGGTGCCGATGACCTGATCACAACCCGCGGTTTGTCCGCCGTGGCAGATGCCGACGTCATTCTTCTGGACCGTCTGGCCCCACAAGGTGTGGCTGAGTCCCAGGCCCCGCATGCCCAGATCATCCGGGTGGGCAAATGGCCGGGGCACCATCCCGTGCCGCAGGACCAGATCCAGTCCATCCTGCTCAACTCTGCCCAGGAGGGCCGGCACGTGGTCCGGTTGAAGGGCGGTGACCCGTACGTGTTCGGCCGTGGTGGTGAGGAAGTGGCGGACTGCGAGTCCTGGGGTGTGCCGGTGGACGTGGTTCCCGGCATCACCTCCTCCGTGGCCGTGCCCGGAGCTGCGGGGATTCCCGTGACGTTCCGGGACGTTGCCCGCACCTTCACCGTGGCCTCCGGGCACGTGCCGTTCACGGAGGCCGAACTACGCGGATTCCGTGCACTGCTGGAGACCGGCGCCACCCTGGTGGTTCTCATGGGTGTTGCCACCTTGCCCCAGCTGGTCAGCGGCCTGGTGCGGCACGGCGCCAACGCCACCACCCCCATTGCCGTGGTGGAAAAGGGCTTCAGCGCGGACCAGCGCGTGCACACCTCCATTCTGGAAACAGCGGTGATCGATCTGGCAGGGGCCGGGTCACCGGCCGTGACGGTGATCGGCCCCGTGGCGGCTCTGGCCGCTGAGGACCGCGAGCGGGTCCTGGGCGAGCTGACACCCCACCGCGCCATTGCACCGCGCACCCTGGAACCGGCCGATCCTGATCCCACACCTTCCACCGCATCAACGACGACGACGGAGACGCACCCCCACATGGACACCACCCCCACCCAGGCTGACGGGCCACTGACGGGCCGCACGGTGGCGGTCACCGCCCACCGCCGTGCCGAAGACCAAATGGGTGCGCTGCAGCGCAAGGGAGCCACCACGCTCGCGGCACCGGCGTTGAAGTTGGTCCCGGTGGACCAGGACGCCGACGTCGTCACCGAAACCCGGCAGATGCTGGCGGCCCACCCGGATCTGATGGTGGTCACCACCGGTTACGGGTTCAAGCGCTGGTGGGAGGTGGTGGAGGCCTCCGGTCAGGCGGATGGTGTGCACGCCATGCTGGCAGCGGCTGACATCTGGGTCCGTGGCCCCAAGGGACGGGCGGCCGTCCGCGGGATCGGGCTGCACGACGTCGGCATCTCCCCGGATGAAACCATCGGGCCCCTGGTGGATCAGATCCTGGAGGCCTACGACCACGACCTCACCGGGGCGGTGATCGGTTGGCAGGAGAACGGCTACCACGATCGCGAGCAGCGCGCGCGACTGGTGGAGGCCGGAGCCGCCGTGCACACCGTGGTCCCGCACCGGTGGGCCGACGCCGACGACGCCGGGATGATCCCGCGCGTGATCCGCCAGGTGTGTGCCCGTGAGATCGATGCGGTGACCTTCACCTCTGCCGCAGGTGCCGATGCGGTGCTGTCCACGGCATCGGAGATGGGGCTGGAGGATCAGTTCGTGGCGGCCTTCACCACCCCTGACGGCAGTTGCGCAGGTGAAAGCACCCGTACGGTGGTGGCTGCAACTGTTGGACCCGTCACCGCAGCACCCCTGCAGGTCGCGGGCATTCCTGCCCTGGTGCCACAGCGATTCCGCATGGGAGCCATGATCAATCAGTTGGCCGAGGTTCTGGGGAGCTCTGAGACCGCCGGATAAAGTGGCCTCTGGGCAGCATCACGCACCGGTGTGATCAGTCCCGCATCAACTCCGCGACCAGGGAGGTACCTCCGTGCCCCAGATTTCCGAACGCCACAGCCTGCCTGCCGACGTTGACCCCAGCGCTGCAGAGCTTGCGTCGCGCGTGGACCACACGCTGCTGAAGCCGGAGGCCAGCGCGGAGCAGGTGGAAACCTTGTGCCAGGAAGCCCTGGAGCTGGGGTTCGCTTCCGTGTGCGTCAACGGGCTGTGGACCTCCCTGGTGGCGGAGAAGTTGAATGGCTCCCAGGTGCTGACCTGCACCGTGGTGGGTTTCCCGCTGGGTGCCTCCACCTCTGAGACCAAGGCTTTCGAGGCCCAGGAAGCGGTGGCCAACGGTGCGCAGGAGATTGACATGGTCATCGACGTCGCAGCCGCCCGTGCCGGGGACCAAGCCGCCCTGGAAGCGGAGATCCACGCAGTCGCCCAGGTGGTTCACGCAGGGGGTGCCGAGCTGAAGGTCATCATCGAGGCCTGCTTGTTGACCGATGACCAGAAGGTCCTTGCATGCCAGGCGGCCGTTGCAGCCGGGGCCGACTATGTGAAGACCTCCACCGGTTTCTCCACCTCTGGTGCCACAGCACAGGACGTCGCTCTGATGCGCAAGACCGTGGGTGAGGAGATCGGGGTGAAGGCCTCCGGCGGCGTCCGTACACGGGATGCCGCCGTGGAGATGCTGCGAGCCGGGGCCTCACGGATCGGCGCTTCAGCCGGGGCCGCGCTACTTGAGGCGTGAGCCTGCAATCAACTGACAGATCGTCGTCATGACCCAGTACACTGGGCTCAGACTCAACAGGCGAACGCGCGGGTCGGGGTAAACCTCAGGGTTCGGCTCACGTTCTGCCGCGCCACGCCGTCGCCAGCACCACAGGGAAGAGGCTCACATGGCTACTGACAATCACGGACGCACCATTCGCCGCTACTCCGGCGAGGGCCAGGGCGTCGCCAACTTTGTGCTGTGGCTGGTGCCCGTTGTGGCCATCCTGGCCAGCTTCTGGCTGTTCACCATGCCGGAGAACTGGTGGTTTGTGGTCGGCATCCTGGTTTACGGTGCCGCCCTGATGATCCCCACCTTGATTGTGGCCGGGAAAACCGCAAAGCACTCCACCGGCGGCCGCGAGCTGACCTTGGACGTTCCGCACTCCACGGAGTCGGCCCCCCGCCAGGAAGTCCGCGCCTGAGAACACTGGCACTTTCCGTTCAGATGCCCCACTGACAGGAGTCGGGCGGCACTGCATGGAAAAGGACCCCGCACGTTCACCGTGCGGGGTCCTTTGCGTCGGTGCCGCTTCATCAGCAACACCGGAGGCTGCGGCCACGCGGCGAGTTCTCCATCCCAGGACTCAAGCGGCAGGCCATCCTGCAGCGCCCACGCTTCACCTGCTCGGCACCTCCGAAACCCCCAAGATTTTCGGTGGCGTGGATCCAACGGGTCAGCGGGAGGCTGCACTCTCCCTGTTCCACCAAAAAACATACGTGTGTTGCCACGGAATTTCATGCCCAATCGGCCTGTTCGGGGCCACTGTCCCCACAAGTAGTGGCGGGCAAAGCATGCGTACCTGGTCGCCTGCTGTCCGCGCCAATCCGCACCCGATGTTCCAGCTGTCAGACGGCCGGTGCCGGCTCCTGAATCACCGCGGTGATCACCTCATCCGCCCACGCCAGAATGGCTCCGTCCACCAGGTCCTTGCCGCCGATGCGCGCGGTCTTCGGTTTGGGCACCAAGGCCACGTGCTGGGCGGTGTTGGGCACCGCCAGGTACTTGGATCCGGGGTACATACGGGTCAGACGCATCTGACGGGATTCCGGCAACTCCACCGGGCCGAATCGAATGTTCGGTCCCTGGACCGCCACGTCCACCAACCCGGCAGCCCGGGCCTTGATCCGCAGACGGGCCACGTCCAGCAGAAGTTGGGCTGGTTCCGGAAGGTCCCCGTAGCGGTCCTTGAGTTCCTCGGCCACCTCCAGCACACCGGCCTCGTCCGTGGCGTTGGCCAAGGTGCGGTAGGCGTCCAGGCGCAGCCGCTCCCCCGGGACGTAGTCGTGCGGCAGGTGGGCGTTGACGGGCAGTTCGATTTTCATTTCGGCTGGGGCATCGTCCTTGTCACCGCGGAACTCGGCCACGGCCTCACCCACCAGGCGCAGGTACATGTCAAAGCCCACGCCGGCAATGTGCCCGGACTGTTCACCACCCAACAGGTTGCCCGCACCGCGGATTTCCAGATCCTTCTGCGCCAGCTGCAAACCGGCGCCGAGCTCGTTGTGTGCTGCCACGGCTTTGAGACGCTCCAGAGCGGTTTCCGTCAGGGGTTTTTCGACGTCGTAGAGGAAGTAGGCGTAAGCACGTTCCCGGCCACGGCCCACACGCCCACGCAACTGGTGCAACTGAGAGAGGCCGTATTTGTGCGCACCGTCCACGATCAACGTGTTGGCGTTGGCAATGTCCAGACCGGTCTCCACGATGGTGGTGGAGACCAGCACGTCAAAGCGCTTTTCGTAGAAGTCCACGATGATCTGTTCGAGTTCGTTCTCGCTCATCTGCCCGTGAGCCACGGCCACCCGTGCCTCCGGCACCAGCTCCCGCAGTTCGGCTGCTCGGCGCTGAATCGAGGAAACCCGGTTGTGCACAAAGAACACCTGTCCTTCACGCATCAACTCGCGCCGCACCGCGGCAGTGACCTGTTTGTTGGTGTAAGCACCCACGTAGGTCAGCACCGGATGCCGCTCCTCCGGTGGTGTGGCCAGGGTGGAGGTCTCCCGGATACCGGTCAGGGACATCTCCAGCGTGCGGGGAATCGGAGTTGCGGACATGGCCAGGACATCCACGTTGGTGCGCATGGCCTTGAGCTTTTCCTTGTGCTCCACACCAAAGCGCTGTTCCTCGTCAATGATCACCAGCCCCAGGTCCTTGAACTTGACCTCTGAACCCAGCAGACGGTGGGTGCCGATCACCACGTCCACGCTGCCCTCGGCCAGGCCCTTCATGACTTCCTTGGACTCCTTGGCCGTCTGGAAACGTGACAGGGCGGCCACCCGCACCGGGAATCCTGAATAGCGCTCGGAAAAGGTTTCCGTGTGCTGCTGCCCCAACAAGGTGGTGGGGACCAGCACGGCCACCTGTTTGCCGTCCTGCACGGCCTTGAACGCGGCACGCACGGCCACCTCGGTCTTGCCGTAGCCCACGTCGCCGGAGATCAACCGGTCCATGGGGACCTCGCGCTGCATGTCCGCCTTGACCTCGTCAATGGTGGTCAGCTGGTCCGGGGTCTCGATGTACGGGAACGCCTCTTCCAGTTCCCGCTGCCACGGGGTGTCGTCACCAAAAGCATGACCGCGGGTTGCCATGCGCGCCGAGTACAACCGGATGAGCTCACCGGCAATGTCCTTGACCGCACGTTTGGCGGCCTTCTTCTTCTGGTTCCAGTCCGCCCCACCCATCTTGGACAGTGCAGGGGTCTCCCCGCCCACGTAGCTGGAGATCTGATCGAGTTGATCCGTGGGAACGAACAAGCGGTCCTTCGGCCCATTGCGCTTGGAGGCCGCATATTCCAGGACCAAGTACTCCCGCATGGGTCGCGGCTGTCCCGCCTTGGGCACGGCACCGGCAATGGGGCGGGCAATCAGCTCTACGAACTGTCCAATGCCGTGCTGCTCGTGCACCACGTAGTCCCCGGCCTTCAGCGCCAGGGGGTCCACAGCATTACGACGACGCCGTTGCGGCAGCTGCCGCGAATTCTTGGCGGCATAGGCAGAAGATCGGCCCAGCAGATCCGATTCGGTGAGCAACGCCAGTTTGAGCGACTCCACCACAAAGCCCGTACCGGCCGTGGCGCAGGTCAGCTCCACCACTCCCGGCTGGGGCTCATCCTCAAGGGTGTCGTGCCGAGAGGCCGGGATGCCGGCGTCGTGCATGAGTTCTGCCAGGCGTTGCAAGGGTCCTGGGCCCTCGGTCACGGCCACCACACGCCAGCCGTCGCGCACCGATTCACCCAGGTGCTCCAGCATGGCCTCCACGTTGCCACCGAAGGACAAGGGTTCACGCGCGTGCACGCTCAAGGTGTCGGCATCGGAGTCCAACAGCCTGATGGTCTCCGCGCTGGTTTCAGCATCCACCTCCGCCAGGGAGGCATCCACGGGCAGTGCGGTGGTGGCCCACCACCCCAGGTGGGCATCCAGTGCAGACTCGCGCGCTTCCTCCAGGCTCTGGAAGGAGCCGGTGGCCAGGGACCGACCCTCAGCCTCCGTGTTGGTCACATCAAGGGGGGCAACGTCTGTGTCAGCGGCCGACTCCCAGGCCGCGGCCAAGAACTCCTGGTTGGTGGCCACCAGATCCGCAGCTCGGGTCCGGACCTTCTCCGGTTCCATGACCACCACCAGGGAGTCCTGCGGCAGCAAGGAGACGAACGGCACCATGCGTTCGGCCAGCAACGGGGCCAGGGACTCCATGCCTTCCGAATAGATGCCGCCGGCCACCTTTTCCAGCAGGGCCTCCGCACCGGGCAGTTTGGAGATCAGCTTGGCCGCGCGGGACTGCACAGCAGGGGTGATCAACAGTTCACGGCATGGCGGGGCAATGATGCGCTCCGGGTGCTGCCCACCGCGCAGCGTGCGCTGATCGGCCACTGCAAACCAACGCAGCTCATCGATCTCGTCCCCAAAGAACTCCACCCGCACCGGGTGATCGGCCGTGGGTGGGAAAACGTCCACGATTCCGCCGCGCACGGCGAACTCCCCACGCCGGGTGACCATGTCCGTGCGGGCGTAGGCTGCGCCAACCAAGGCGGCCACGACGTCGTCGAAAGACTGCTCAGCACCCTTCTGCAGGACCACCGGCGTCAGGTCGGCCAGGCCCTCCACCACGGGCTGCAGCAGCGAGCGCACCGGTGCCACCACGACGTCGATCGGCTCCTGACCCGGGTGTTTGAGGCGGCGCATGACCTCCAGGCGACGCCCCACGGTGTCCGAGCGCGGGGACAGGCGCTCATGCGGCAGGGTCTCCCAGGCCGGGAAGTCCGCGATCTGCGCATCCGGGCACCAGGTGGGCAACTGCGCCACGACGTCCTCGGTCTCACGCCCGGTGGCGGTCACTACAAACAGCACCGGTGCGGGGCCGGCACGCCGCTCTCCGGCTGCTCGCAGACCCGCCAGCAGTTGCGCGAACACGGCGGGACGCAAACCGTCCGTGACGCTGATGATGGTCTCCGCGGAGCGCTCGGCGGGACCCACCGCGGCCTGGGACCGGACGTTGGCGATCGAACGTTCCTGAGTCAGCACGGATGCCAAACCGGTCAAGGACATGGTGAAGAAGCTCCTGGGCAGGGGTGGGTGGTCAGGCGCGGACAACGCCCGTCCAGGGTACTCCTCAGCTCGGACAGTGGTGTGGTGGCCTGCTCACATGAGCTCAGGCCCGGACCACCACTGTCCGTGGGAACTCAGCGCCCCGTGGAAGGGTCGTAATCCACGTAACCGTCGATCGTGGCCTGCCGCTTCTGAAGCCATTTCATGCCGCCGGGCAGTCGGGAGATCCGCTGCTTCATCACCACCCTTTTTTGGGCGGGCATCACGCTGGCGGCCGCATTCAGCTGTGCCTTCGCCTCCTCCAGGTTGCCGTCGCGCAAGTTCGCCGCCATGGCTTTGAGCAGCCCCTGGGGTGAACCGACGTCCAGGCGGCGTTCCACAAAGGCGACCTCGGCCGGGGTCATCTCGTCCCGGAAACGCGCCAGGTTGCGCCGCAGTGCCTGGTCTTCACCTGCGTCCATGGCAGCCCGGTTGGACATCATGGATCCGGCAGTTGCCCAGACATTGCACAACACTTCTTCTGTTCGGTGAAAGCGCCATCCCGAGTACACAGCACGGATCCAGAACTCCCAGTCCTCCACGAAAGCCATGGTCTCGTCGAAAACACCGACTTCATCGAAAAACTCGCGTGGGAACAAGGATGTGAAGGCCCCGAAGTTGTATTGCAGAATTACTTCCCTCTGATCCCTGGGCGACGGCATGGGCTCACGCGCCAAGGTACGCCTGGTGTTGAGACCCCCTCGTGTCACTTCGACGGCGTTGGGTTCGACCAGCCACTTGCCGTCGCCCAGCTTGTTTCGCGCAGCGACCATGTGCGCCACAGCCCCTGGTACGAAAGCATCGTCGGAATCCAGGAATATGATCCATTCTCCGCGCGCCCTGGTCAGCCCAAGATTACGGGCCGAACCCACCCCACCGTTGGATTTTGTCATCACCGCAAGTGTGCGACCTGGAACTTCCAGGGATGCGTACATCCGGGCAATTTCCACACTCTTGTCACTGGAGCCGTCGTCCACCACGATGATTTCAAGATTCGACCAGGTTTGACGCAACAGGGAGGACAGGGTCTCACCGATACTGACCTGCACGTTGTAAGCCGGAACTATGACCGTGACCAGCGCGTCGCTGGGAATCTCGCCGGATGCGCCCGTGGCAACGCGCGTCGTGGTCGAGGCAGCCGCTGTAGCCCCCGGTCTGTGGATGTTCTCCGAGAGTTCCTGAGAGTTCCTTTGATCCTGTGTCATCTGCCTGCCCCCAATGATCTGGTCGTGCCTCCAGCGATCCCGGATCCACCAGCGCCAACCGCTCAAGCACCACGACGCTGCGTCGCTGAGCGGGAGTCTATCGACCGCCCCTTTCACACAGGCCCCCAGCATGTCCCCATAATTGCGTGTGCCGTCGGTCTCACCCCCGCAAAGTGCCCACCCGGGCCGATAGACACCATGTATCGTCACAGACAACAGCTTGGCGCCAAGCGGCATGGGGATGCCGCTTGAACGTACTCAGGGGTCTTATTGAGGTGACCTCGGGCTGGACACATGGAACCAATTCACCTTGGGGAACGGTCTGGCGGACACAAGTTCGTCGCCCCCACGTGGACCTGCCCTAGGGCTCAAGACGTTAGGGGAATACCGTGACGCTGGCACGATACTTGAAGGCTTTGAGGCGTCTGTGGCCTTTGGTGGCCGCCACTACGATCCTTGGTCTGTTGATCGGCCTTGGCTCTGCCATGTTGTTGCCGCGCAGCTATGAGGCGCAATCAACCATTTTTGTGACGGTGTCTGAAACGGCCAGCGTCCAGGATCTCCAGATGGGGGAGCAATTCGCTCAGGCACGCGCCGCATCGTACGCAGCGGTTGGTACGTCCTCCCGCGTGCTGGAGCCCGTGGCTGAGGAGCTTGGTGACGGCCAGACCGCGACGTCAATCGCCAGCCAGGTCACGGTGACCAACTCACCCAACACAGCCGTCATCACGGTCACAGGTGAAGCCGGCGACCCACAACGAGCCGCTGATCTTGCCGCCGCCACCGCCGACAGCCTGGTCGCGACCTCCGCGGAAATCGAGGGTGCCGACGACGCCGCCACCTCACCGGTTCGTCTGAACATCATGCAGGAGGCAGTTGTCCCGAGCGGCCCTTCAGCTCCCTCGGTACCGCTCAACATCCTGGTCGGCGCAGTCGTGGGCCTCGTGTTCGGTCTGGTCATCGTGCTGGCCCGCGCAGGTACTTCGCGCGGGGCCTCGTCATGATTTCCTCTCGCGAGAAACCATCCGCGGTACGCGTGTTGGTGGTCTGCCCCACAGAATATGGCGGCCAGATCGAACACGCCGCGGACACGGCCATGGCATGTGCCACCGATCCTCGGGTCCAGCAAGTGGTACTACTTTCTCGGCCGGGCGCCAATGCGTATCTAGGCGTGCCCGCGATGCCGAAGCTGCGCGTAGTCGAGACCATTCCTCCACGTCGGCCGGCTAATTCCCGCGTGGTGACCCGCGCGCTGCAGGTCCTGGACCTTGCGGTGGAGCATGTTCGCGTTCGCAAGCTGTCTCGCCTGGCGGGGCCCAACACAATTCTCGCTCTGGATTCAACCAAGTATCCGATGCCACGCCTTCTTGCTGGCCATCGCCAGCAGCGCCTGGCGCTGTTTTTGCACAACGTAAAGCCACATCATGATCAAGCTTCGCCGTCGTTTCGAGAGCGCGTCTTGGGTTCCTTGGAACGGGGCGCCCTCAAGGGAGTGGACCGTGTCATAGTCCATGGGTGCGATCAGTTGCGCACGGCCCGCACACTGGTGGCAGGTGATCTGCTGGCAGTTGCTCTGCCCACATCCACTCGAATCGATGAGCTCGCCACCCAAGCCTCCGTGCCAGTGTCGGTCGATGGTGACACATCGGTTCAATCCGCTCCCAATGCTCAATCGGGCGAGCAGGTGGACCTCAACGCATTGACCGCTGAGCCCTACGCACTGGTCTTGGGCGAACTGCGCGCCAACAAGGGCGTGGAATTGGCCATCGCAGCGGCCGGACTGGCGCAGGTTCCCATGCTGGTCGCGGGCAAGTCCGAAAGCCCGGACCTGGGTCATGCCCTTGCAACCCTGGCGCAGGAGGCGGGAACCGTCTCAGTGGTGGATCGCTTCCTGGAGAGGCAGGAATTCAACCGGGTGTTGGAGAGGGCTTCCGTCGTGGTGCTGCCCTACACGCATTTCGATGCCCAATCCGGCATTTTGGCCAAAGCTGTGGCCGCGGGGCTGCCGATCGTGGCTTCCGATCTGGCGTCCCTGAAGGAACAAGCTTCGGGTCACAGCCCGTCGAGCTTCGCGGATGTGCACGATACCGAGGCATTCGCCGCTGCCCTTCGTCATGCCTTCGACCGGGCCGTGGGTGACGACTTGACGCATTCGAACCCCGGCAGGCAGAGCGCAGTTCACGCGGAGCAGGGGCCGGAGACCAAGGACGACCACTCAGACTGGGATCCAACTGTTGAAGCTGTGATTGGAACTGTCCGATCCGACTCCGGTGCCAGTGCACGTGGGCGGACACCAGCGATGTACCGCAGGAGCGGGAGATCGCAATGAATGCCACACAGCACGGGGACATCCCCTGGGCGCACCGTCAATCCCTCAAGGACGGCGGCTGGCTCAAGGTGCCCCGGCACGCGTCCCTTCCCCAAGGTCAGTCCTTTCCAGAAACCGGGACCGCCTTGGATCGTGCGCTTGCCGGCATATTGATCATGCTCTCAGCATTCCCATACGCCGGCATCGCACTGGGAGGAAACACCAACGTCCCCATCTCATCTCTGGTGGCCGCGATACTGGTGATTCGAGCAGCCAAGTACGTCCCGTTGTTGGCCGTGGCCGTACTGTTCGCAGCCGTCCCATTTTTTTCAGCCTTCATACGTTTGTTCTATGATCCCACTCCCCTGCAAATCATCCCCGTGATCACATGGATAGCAGCCACCTTGGCATTACCTGGTGCCGCAGCGGCCGTCATTTTCTTACGCCGACGCACCATCACGTGGCTCTCCTGGACACTTATTGGCTCGGCAGGATACGCAGTCATTCAAAAGCACGTATTCATTGAATGGCTGAACACAGTGCCTTTCGCCCCGCTTTACCAGCTGCCGGGCTACGCCAACCTTTTGCCATTTCAGGAGACATTTCTGACATATATTCGCCGACCCTTCGGGTTCTTCCCGGAGACTTCATTCATGGTCGGCACCGTGACTTTGATGGCAATGGTCCTCATAGTGCTGATTCGTCACTACAAGATGGTCCTGAGTCCACGCGATTGGGTAGCGGTCGGACTCACCGTGTGGGCCACAGCCGTGAGTGGTTCGGGTTCGGCCGTGTTCGTCCTGGGTGCCGTGTTACTGGCCGTTTTGATCCCCGTGGCGCTGCGCCGCGCGTGGGTCGGAATCCTGGGTGTTCCCGCGGCAGCAGCCGGAGCTTTCGTGGTGGCCAACTCGGTTTTGACGGAGCGGG
Source organism: Kocuria sp. ZOR0020 (assembly GCF_000800955.1). Classification (NCBI taxonomy): domain Bacteria; kingdom Bacillati; phylum Actinomycetota; class Actinomycetes; order Micrococcales; family Micrococcaceae; genus Kocuria; species Kocuria sp. ZOR0020. The sequence goes on along the minus strand of NZ_JROX01000007.1, from coordinate 20,197 downwards.
AAGAGAACTTCAACTGGTCCTGGGCGGATCGCGGTTCTTCGATCCAAGCTCTCACCAAGCGCCTGCTGGAAGATCCTCAAGCATTCTGGGGTGGCCTGGGGCGTGGCCGCGTCAATGAAGAGTTCATGGCGGGAAACATGCCCACCGAGACGTTCTTGTATTACAACCCGATCGTGGATGTCTATTCTGTGACGGGGCGCATGATCGCCGAGAACGGCTTCCTGGTAGGCGGCATTGCGTTCCTATTTCTGGCTGTCATCCTCATTCGTTCCGGTAACCAAGTACCGATTCTTTACGGCATCCTGCACGTATTTGTGTGGGGGGTCATCAGCGCAGCAACTATCACGTATGACAACGCGTTCTGGCTGTGGGGATGCGCGGGAGTGTGCATCGGTTTGGAACTGACCAAGCGTTGGCCAGATCCACCATTGCCGGATGGGCGCCGTATCCCGAGTTTGGAGGAAATTGAGTCCGCACTGGACAAAGACCTCCAGGATTCAGACAACGCTGCCACCCGGACAAACGAAATCCATCGAACCACCTGAGAGGAAGCCCACATTGCGTATCCTGCACGTGGTCAATGACGCCAATCCTGGCGGTGCACAGACCTTGATCGAAGCGTTGGCTTCCAGAACGGTCCGCACGGACGAAACACACGTACTGGTCTTGTTGGGGCGCGGTGGGCTCAGCGACCGACTGGAGGCCGTGGCGGACTCGGTCGAGTATGTGGGCATGGACCAGCGCAGTGTGGTTCCGATCAAGGCAATGAGACATTTGTTGCGGCTGGTGCGCATACGGCGCATCGACCTGGTTCACTCCCACTTACACCAATCTGATTTGATCAATGCCTTGACCCCTCACCGCAGGCCGCGGGTCTCTACGCAACACACCAGCCAGGACGCGTCCACCTCGGCAGTGGCGAAGGCTGCGTGGCGTGCTGCAGGTGCCGTGTCGATCCGCATGGATCAGATAGTTGCCTGCTCCCCCTCTGCGCGGGGAATCTCCGAACATTTCAATTACAGCTACTCGCCCGATCGCATGCTCGTCATATACAACGGCACGGCTGTGACGGAAGCTGCCACACCGGATCCCGGTGGCAACCTCCTGCTGCACTTGGGCAGGTACTCACCACCCAAGGACCACCGCAACCTGTTCGAGGCCATGGCGATAGTCCACAAGAGCCACCCTGACGCTCGATTGCGCTGCGCCGGAACGGGGATGGAGGAGACCAACGAACACTTGATCACGTGGCGTCGGGACCTCGGACTCGAGGGTGTGGTGGAACTGTTGGGCCCCGTGTCCGATGTACGGGGGCAGATCCGAGAAGCTCAGGCGTTTGTGCTCTCCAGCTACAACGAGGCACTGCCCATGGCCGCGCTTGAATCAATCAGTGAGGGTTTGCCGGTGATCACCACCATGGCGGGCGACTGCCAGGTCACCACGGTGGACGAACACCTGGTGGCCCCGGTACGCGACCCTGAGGCCCTGGCCCAGTCCATCCTGTGGTTCTTGGAACAGCCCGGGAGCACTCGGCAGCAACTACGACAGGCATCATGGGAACTGTCCCACCAGCGATTCGACATAGACCGCACCGTTGAGCGTTACCGAGACCTGTACCGCGACCTGATCACGTCCTGAGGCCACCCACCGCTCAGGCCGTACCGGGCTCTTCTGCATCGCGTGGGGGTCCCTCCCGTTGTGCGATGAGCTCTTCAGCGTTCTGTTCGCTCATCTCAGACACCATGGCCCCGTCGGCCCGCACCAGCTTGAGCATGCGGAAGGCCATGACGGCCAACCCCGCTGCCACGACGGCGATCGTGGGCCACGTGGGCAGGAAATGGGCCACCAGCAGACCGAATCCGGCGTACAGCACCACGCCACCGGCCATGCCGCTCCAGCGCACGACATCTTTGCCCACGATGCCGTAAGAGACGTCCTTGTTGGCCAGGTACATCTGAACGCCCGACAGCAGGAAACTGGGCAGCACGGTTGCCAGGGCCACCACGGTGATGCTGTCCGTGTGCGTGGCCAACCACACGGCCGGCAGGGTCAGCACCAACACGGTGAGGCTGAGAATCGAGGCCCGCATGGGTGAACCGCGCAGGTTCATCACCAAGTTCGCGGGTTGGGTGATGCCTTCGGCCATGATGCCGAAAGCCAGCATGGACAGACCCATGGCCGCGAAGGCGAAGTCGTCGCCCATCCAAGCGGTCATCAGCTCGGTGGGGATGATTGCCAGAGCGGTTCCCATCAGCAGGCCGATGCCGAAGGTCAGGGTCAGGCAGTTCTTGAGAATCCGTGCTGCCTTGTCCGAAGTGGCGATGCGCAACGGGTAGCCGTAGGGCAGAGCAATCCAGGAAACCACCAGGCGGCAGGACTGGTACACGCGCATCAAGGCCCCGAAGGCCGTTGTGGCGTGCAGGCCAAGGGTGGGGCCGACCAAGAACAACGGGAGCTGGTAGATCCCGAGTTGGGAGAGTGCGCCGATGGACATGACCGAGGAAACTTTGATCAGCGGCTTGCCATGGTCCTGCCAGAGCCCGGGTCCGAAGACCGGGGAGTTGAAGCGCCTGCCTACTGCCACCATGCACACCAGGGGCGGCAACATGAGGGAGGCGCACTCCACGATCACGATGCCCAGCAGCCCGGTGTCCGTGAGCACCACCACCGCATAGCCGGCCGCACGGCCCAGAATGGCAATCACCGCAGCCTTGCGCTCAATGTCCGGGCGGTTCAAGCCCCACAGTACGGAGTTCATGCCGCGGCCCACCAGGGAGATGAACAGGGTGAGCCCGGCCAGGATGGTCATGGGCCACAAGATCGCCTGGTCCTGCTCAGGGATGGTCACTGCCTGCAGGTAGAGCGGGAAGATCAGCGTGTAGACGGCGGTCAGCACCGTGGCAAGGATCAAGAACACCAGCAGGGCTGCGGTCACGAACATGCGGCGTTCACGCTGGTAATCCACGTTGTCCGGAATACCGGTCAAGGTACGGACAATTCCGGCCCCCAGACCAAAGTCCGTCATGGTCAGCATCTGGATGGCACCGATGGCCAGCACCCACAGGCCGTAGGAGCTGGCACCCACAATGGAGACCGCCAGCGGGTAGAGCAGCAGCAGACCAAAGATGGAGGTGAATCCGGACAGGTAGTTCCACAGGATGTTCTGGCCCAGCCGTGATGCGCTGGTGTCCGCCCCGGTGCTGTTCTCAGCTTGCTGGTGGCTGTCCTGAGCTTGCTTGCGGTGTTTACCGGCGCCGCGGCGTTTCTTCCCCGAGTCCGTTGTGGCCATGCCTTGGCGCGCCTTCCTAGATGATGGTGGCCCTTGTGCCTGCAGCGCCCTGGAGAGGGTCGGATGGGTCGCGGTCGGTTGTCCCCGGTTGACCGTGGCGCGAACGGTCGGCCTCCCCAAAGGCCGATCCCGCTCCTACAAGGAGTTCGAGCAGGATACTACGCACCGCCACCCTGGCGGCGGCACTCAGCAACGCGTGGTCAAGTTCGGGGACAGAATGCACCACAAGCCCGCTGGCTTGGGACAATACCTCACCTGATCGGTGGCGGGTGAGCAGAATCTCACGGTGGGCAGCCCCGGATTCAGGACCCACCCCAGCGCCATCACGTCCACGACGACGCTGGGCCCGGCTGGCGGCCCATGTCCCGTTGAGCTGGTGGAAGCGCAGCAGGTCTTCGCGCCCCTGCACCAGTTCCAGCCCCGGCACATCCGTCTGGTCCAGGACCAGGGATGGCGCATCCACCAGGCCGGTGTACCCCATCAGATGCCACAACCGCGCCGGTGCGTTGTTCTCCAGGGTGTCCTTGGCTAGGGACAACCAGCCCTTGAGTCGGCGTGGCAGGTGGGCGGCGTGCACGAGGAGGGAGCTGTGGGCGGCGTCGTCGTGCGGTGTACCAGGTTCCGGTTGTTGAGTGGCCGCAAGGGCAGCAGGTGCCCCGTCCCAGCCGGCGATTTTGGTGTAGACCCGCTGGTAATGGGTGGTTCCGGTGCGCCAGGCGATGTTGTTGAAGGCGATCACGCGCTGCAGTCCGCAGGCCTCTCCGGCCTTCATGAGCAGCCAGGAGCCCACACACAGGCCCACCCCTGTCACGGGTGCCCCGGTCTGGCGGGCCAACCAGGCGATGTCCGCGCGGATGGCGTTGATGGCGGCGTGTTCGTAGGGAATGGGGGGGTCGTCGTCCAGGGGGTCGGTCAGCACCCCACAACGGGGTCGGTCCGTACGCAGCACCGTGAGACCAGCGGCGGCCAGGTCCCGCGCGCAGGCGGTCCACAGTCCGGTGGGGCCATCCATGGGCTCAGCGGCCGCCGAGACCATGAACACGGCATGACCGGAAGCGTCCTGAGTCCCGTCTGCGGTCCTCGCCGCTGTTCTTGCTGGGGTGGCGTCCCCGGGGGCAGCGGTGAAAATGCCTGGACTGCCCGCGTCAGTGACCACCAAGCGCTCAACCACGGTGGACCCGGCATGAACCAGCTCCATGGTCTCAAGCGGCTGGAGATCCACGGCGGACTCGGCGCAACCACGCGGCTCAGCCAGGTCAAGGGCGATCTGCTGAACACTGCTGCGCGGCACTCGGGCGAACTCGCTGGAGACCTCGTAGAGCAGTTCGGCACTTCCACGGTCTTGCTCCGTGCGCACTGACCATCCGTCAGGCAACGGCCCGGTGCCGGGGTCCTTGAACCGCTTGAGGGCATCGGCTTGAGCAGGCGTGTAGAGCTCCCCGGAGGTTTCAGTGCCCAGGGCGGGATCCGCCACGGGGCGCGCCACGCTCATCCTGCGCAACGCAGCCGCTTTGCGCAGGTAGGCACGGCCTCCCACCGGTTCCCACAAGATGCCCTGGCGCACAGGCACCTGATGGGTGGCGGCAGCGCTGCCCAGGACAGCTGCCCCGATCCGCAGTCCCACTGCCTTCAGCGGCACGCCAGGTGCGCGTCTGCCGAGCTCACCCACAGCAGCCATGACGTCCTGCTGCCAGGCCTCATGCAGATCCTCCGGGGCCGGGTGCGAATCGCCCGTGCCACGCAGCGTGATCCGCAGAACCGCGGCACCGTGCAAGGCCAACTCATGGCTCAACGCAACCAGCGCCCGAACGCTCACCACTTGTTCACGCCCCACGGGAGCCACCAGAACCACGCCGAAACGGGCTCGCCCACTGCGGGGAGCCTCAAGCACACCGTGAACGCCGGCGTCAGGGAAGCCGTCAGCTCCCGGAACACGAATCCATGTGGGAATCGGCCCGGTGGTCAGGGACGTGGTCACGACGCCGTTGGGGCAATGCGCGGCTGTGCGTCTCCTGCCGCGTGGTCCCCCACCAGCTCGGTGCGCAGGGTCTCCAGGACCGTCCTGCACCCGGTTGCCGTAATGACGGAGTGGTCCAGACGATCACTTTCCACGGATCGGACGCTGCGCCCGGCAGCGGAGAGCTTGTCCACGGCCCGATCCGCCCGGGTGACCTGCCACCGCGGAAGATCATCCGGGCCGTTGAGCACCACCACCCGGGTGTTGCGACTCAGAGGCTCCAGCACACGTTCGGGGGTCTCCAGCCTCCCCTGCTTGCCGGCCAACTGCCACAGCACGTACGGCATACGTGTGCGCAGCAGCTGCACCACCTGGTCGCGGAGCACCGCCTTGACGGCAGGCAGACCCTGGCTGATGCGGAGGTCATTGAGCCACAGGACGCGGTCCAGCACCCCCGGCAGCCCGGGCCGGATCTTGCGCGTGGGCATCTGCGGGGCAGCTGAGTTCCGTGCCGCCCGGTTGACAGTGCCCGTTGCTGCTGCTGTGCGCGGGGCATCGGCGTTGTAGGTTTCCCGCACTTGCTCCCACAACTGCTCGGACATCTTCCATTCGGCGTGCCCGATCAGCACCAGGCTCTGAACATTCAACGGTGAACCGTGCACCGCAGACAGCCCTGCCGCCCACGCGGATGAACACAGCAGCCCCGCATGCACGGGCTCGCATCCGTTGGACCTCAGCCAGTCCACCGATTCCTGGAAGCTCACAGCACTGCGGCGGGTGTAGCTGTTGGTGGCCCGAATGGCGTCCACGGGCGTGGAATCGCCCACCAGGGGCCGGTCCACCCGCAGGGTGACCAGTCCGTCTGCTGCCAAGGCGCGGGCAATCAGCGGCCATTCGCCACCTCCGTAGCGGGGATCCGGGCCACCACCTGAGACGAACAACCCTTCCGCCCCGCGGAAGTCTCCGGGTTCGCCGTAGCCCTGTGCCCATGTGACCACTCCCACCCGGTGTTCCGGGCCCACTTCCACCACACGTTCGTGCAACTGGTGGCCGTTCGCATCCGTCCAGGTGTTCTCCAGCACGGTGTGCAGTTCCGCTGCCACCGGGCGAGCCGTGGCTGCCGGCAGGGCGTCACGGACGCGGTTCAGGACGTCATCGTGCACTCGGATGTCAAAGGGCTCCACGCCGTACATGGCTTTGGCGCGGCGCTTGTCCGCCTCCTTGACCTCCACCACCGTGGTAGCCGCGCCGGCCGCTTGCTCTGTGCCCTCATCAGCGGCACCTGGCTCCGATGTCACCGTGGCGCTGGGCTGTGGAATACCTAAAGTGCTGAACTGCTGGGCCTGCTCCGGGGTGAGGGCCATGCCCAGAAGGTCCACCAGCCCCTCCGTGTCAGGGACGTGAGGTGCAACGGTGTGCCGCAGTCGGGACCACTGGCGGACGAAAGTCTTGCCGGCCACCGGTTCCCAGGAGACCACGGTGTCGAACTCCTCCAGCATGCTGCCCACCACCGCGGCACCGGTTCGGTACCCCACGGCATGCGTGGGCAGATCGTGGACGCCCAGCAGCTGACGGGTGCCGTCCACCACGGCCCGGACATCCGCCTGCCACGCCTGGACGGCGTCGTCCGTGGGCAGCAGCGGCTGGGAATCCAAACTTCCACGCCATCCAAAACGCACGGCGGTGAATCCGGCCTGCGCCAAGATGATGCACAGCCTGCGGATGGTCAGCGCGGACAGCGTCAACTCACGTCCGGCCGGCGGTGCCACCACCACCAGGCCACGGCTTGTGGCCTCTGGCGAGGTGTGGACCCAAGCCAGCACTGCAGCGGATCCTGTACCGATCCACGTCGGTTCTCCCTTGATCATTTCTGCCTCTCCTGGGTCTCTGCCGGTGTCTGCGGCCAGTTCTTGGCCAAGACCACGGCGATCTCCCGTTTCTCCCCCGGACCCAAAGTCATCACATCGTCTTCTGCCACCACACCCGGCCCCACATCCACGCTGACCCCTGCCGCCGAGAGTGAGGACTCCCGACCCACCTCCCGGAATCCGTCCGTGTGGCCACCATGCAGCTGACTCAGGGACAGCCCTTCCAGCAGATCAGCAGCGGCGTCCCGGTGCCCATCACCCAGAAGCCGGGTCTCCCGCAGGCAACGCACAGCGCAGTTTCCCCCGGGGTCCCCGATGCCATCAGGGATGATCTCCACGGCCACGGCATCCCATTGCCGTAGCCCAAAACCCCATGTGTGGTTCAGGTCCAGGAACCCACCCAGGACCTGCTCCACGTTCCAGATCTTCTCCCCGGCCCCTGGCATTTCCACCTGCACCCGGGCAGAGGGACCAGCCACTGCGTGTCGGCTCCAGGTCCTGACCTCCATCATGCCCGTGAACGGCTCATCACGGTCATGGAGTACGTGAATGTGAAGCCCGGACAGTCCGTCGTCCACAATGCGCACCGCGGTGTCTGCGCACGCCCGGCGCATGGCGTACCAGGTGGCCTTGGGCCGGCCCGTGTGATCCAACAATCCCCACCCGGGCCCTGCCGTCAGATCGCGGCTGGAGAGGATCACCACACCGTCACACCCGGAGGCCTCCCGCCGCAGATCCGTCAGGGTGTGTTCCACGGCGCGGGCCGCAGCCACCCGCTCCGCCTGCAGTTGCTGTTCTCGACTCAGTTGCGCCCAGAACGAACCCGCTGGGGCCGAACCCCTTGAGACCAGATCTGTTGGCACCAGACCCGTTGCGCCCTGGGGCGGTTCCTCAGGGTTCGACGGCGCCCCACCGGCCGCCCCGGTGTCTGCCTCCAGGCCCGGCTCCAACCAACGGCGGGCATAGTGCACCGTGGTGTCCTCGAAGTCCCAGGACGCACCGGGGTCCTTGGCGGCACCGGCACGCCAGGTGGTGCGGGCGTCGTCGTTGTGGTCAGCAGTGGCAGAGCCGAAGGCGGCTGCGATCTGGGAGGCGGCTGGTGGCACACCAAAGGCCAGGGCCTCCACGGCAAACCGCACCCCGCTGGTCCGGGTGTCCGTGAGTGGGCGACGGTAGGCCCCCACCCCGAACCAATGGGAGATCCCGGTGTCCGGACGTGTGGGCGGTGTGCCCCCACTGGGGCTGGAGGGCACATGAACAACCTGCGGTGCCAACTCGGCACACAGCCTGGGAATCAGGTCCTCGATCACCGGAATCTGAATCGTCGCCAGGTCCCGGCCCCACAGCACGGGTTGCTGCAACACCTCGTTGCCACCGGAGAACACCGCCACGCAGGCGTGGGCTGCCAGCCGGGGCAACCAGGTGCGCAGCTCTGCTTCCACCAGCGCCAGCCATTCCGGCTCCGAGGGCGGATCCAGTGTGGCCAACATGGCGTCGTGCCACACCATGACTCCGTGCTGATCACAGGCATCGTAAAAAGCTTGTTGTTCCCAGGCATGCGTCCCGGAAATCCGCAGCAGGTTGGCCCCGGCGGCACGCATGGCCCGGACCATCCGATCGATTTCGGCAGGGTCACCACCCAGGGTCACAGGGTCCACGGGGGTCCAGACGGCACCGCGGGCAAAGATCTTGCATCCGTTGACCACCAGAGCGAATCCGCCGTCATGCTGCTCGGCCGTGATGTGGCGAAAACCCACCTGGCACTGCTGGATGGTGTGCCACGGCTCCTCACCCGGGCCACGCACGGAGACCGTCAGTAGGTGCAACTGCGGCTGACCGTGGGTGGCCGGCCACCACAGCGCAGGATCTGCCACGGCGAGCACCAGGGTGCGCTCGCCGGCTTCCAGCGCCCATTCCTCCGTGACCACTGTTGCCTGTTGCCCGGGTGCTGCGCATGTTGCCCGCACGGTCACCTGCTGCGGCACCCGCACGGAGACCTCGACCCGACCTGTGGCATCAGCCGTGGCAGTTCCACCTGGCCGGTCCAGTGCGGTACGTACACCCTGCACCTCCACACCGTGACCGTCCACGGGTTCCAGGGTGGCCTCACCCCACGGACCCACCACGGGGTGGGTCCCGGACCACGGGATGCGCCCGATCAGCGGCGTACGCCGCCAGCGCAAGGAGGAATCCGCCACCAACGTTGAGCGCCAGCGGGGTCGGGGTTTACGCGGCACCGGCACCAACGACGGCGCTCGGCACACCACGGCCAGTTCATGGGTTCCAACAGTTCCCGCAAGATCCACCACGACGTCGTCCAGCCCACTCACCGAATGTGCCACCCGCTGCCCGTCCCAGAAGACTTCAGAAACGGTGGCCACCCCGCACAAACGCAAGCGCCACGTGCGTGCAACGGAACCACCCTGGTGGCTGGGCCCATCCGGGAACTGCACAGAGGTGCTCCACCACCAGTCGAAGTCATCCGGGTGCACGAGTGATTGGCCACCCGACTCCCGGGCATCCAGTGGATCAAGTCCCGCATCGCGCAATGCACCCGCCACGGTTCCGGGAACCGTGGCGGCAACGGAGTTGATCACGGTGTCTGGATCCTGCTCCCACCCCACGGCAGCAGAGATCACGTCCTGGAGGAGCCCGTCATGCACCGAGTCCGGCCGGCGGGCAGTGCTGGGTAGCAACGTGCCGTCCCATTGGAGGTCAGCAGAGAATGCCACTGCCCCGGCTCGGGTACGCCTCAGGCTCCAGTCCAGCTCAGTCATCACGGTCCGGCCCACTCCCTCAGGGTGGCGGCAGCCAGGGCCCACTGTTCGCTGATGGTGGCCATGGTGGTTTCCAGGGAGGCTGACTTGCGTCCACGAGCCACCCGGGCCAGCTGAAACTGCAGCGCCTTGGACTCCTTGCTCACCGTCACGTATGCCTCAGCGGCCCCCTGGATCTCCTCCACGGCGCTGAACCTCACGGCCTCTGCCGCCAACATGCTGACCACTCCCAGCTGCCGTGTGGTCTCAAAGCACAGGGCGTGATAGCCATCCATGCCGGCCTCAGCCAACCAGTCGAAGTGCGAGCGCACCACGTCCATCAGCTCGGCCACCGGGTTGTGGGCTGTGGCCCGCAGCGCGTGGTGACGCAGCAAGCGGACGGTGTGCGCACGGGCGTCGTCGTCGTTGGCGGCTCCCAGACGATCCAGGCGCACCAACTCCACGTACGGTGCCGGCACAATGCCCTGGCTGCGCTGCTCACCCAGGACAAAGTCAAAGTCCTGGCCGCGCAGTTCGTGCAGGCCCTCGTTGTGGAGATAGACCAGGTGACGCTGCTGCGGGTCCACCCGCAACGGCACTATGGAGGTCTTGGTGTGCTCCGTACCGTAGGAGATGCCGCGGGTGTCCGGGAGCCAATGTGCATCGGCCTCGATGATCATGAGGTTGCCTGCCGCCATCTGCGTGAGCACATGCTCCAGGAGCGGTTTCCAGACGTCGTACTCCCCCACCCGCAGCCCGTGGACCTCCTCCAGGTCCCGGTGATCCACCTTCAGGAACTCGAACTGTTCCACCTGGGTTTCGGCCGCAACGGCCGCAGCAAACAGCGGCTCGGGGCGCCTTCCCATGCCGTGCAGCAGCTCAACCCACACATCCAGGTAGCAGTTGGTGTTGGACCACAGCGACTGGTCCTGATGCAGCGGATGAGGTGTGAAACCTTCCGCGCTCAGACCTGGGAACACAGCACTGGTGGCAGGCCCTGCGCTCATGCGGCATCCAGTCCCAACAAGTCGCGGACGGACTCAGGCCACGTCCGCAGGTCCGTGCCGTGGGTGCGCGCCAGGGCCAGGGCAATGCGTTCCAGTCCAAAGCCGAAGCAGGCCGAATGCGCCACGGAACCATCCGGGGTGCGCAGGTCGAACTCCGCCCCGAAGTGGTCCTCGTGGTAGTTGCCGGAGGAGATGGCGGTGTTGCGTCCCGGATAGATCTCAGTGGTGATCTCGAACTTCAGTTCCGCGGCCCGCTGGCCCTTGGCCAGCATGACCCCGGCCCGCCCGAAGAACGGGTCATTGGCACCCTCGACGGTGACTGCCAGCCCCAGGCCAGCCAACAGGCCTTGCCCAAGCTCCAGCATGGCGGTGCGGTGGGCCACGGCCTGCTCGGGGCTGCCCACCAGCACGAACTCCAACATGCGGAAGCTGACCAACCGCATGGGATCCGGTGAGGGCTCATTGCGGAAGCAGTCGCCCGTGATGGTCCACACGGTGCCGTCCACGGTGGCGGCGTTGACCTGGCTCAGCCACGCGTAGAGCGGATGGCAGGCGGCAGGTACCAGGGCGTAGTCGCTGGTGTGCAGGTGACCGTCCCAGGGCAGACCGGCCTCACGGTCAGCCAGCAGGCGGCGGTGATCCTTGGTGTCCCCGGAGAACACGTCCACGGTGCCCAACAGCTGCGGGAAGCTGGCCACGTAGTCGGTGCGTTCCAGCATGGAGCGCCCGTTGACCGGTGGGAACCGCACGGACTGCAGAGCACCCGGACGTGGCAGGTGCCTGGCCACACGGTCCCGCGCCAGGCGTTGCAGGCCCTGGATCACGGCCTCCATGGCCACGCCGGTTCCGGTGACACCAGCACCCAATGTGGGCAGCAGCCACTGCGCTTGGAGCAGCTCGGCCTCAAAGGCACGCTCGGCGTCGAGGACATCAGGTTCCGTGGTCATCGCCGCCCCCTGGAAACCATTTGGAGGGTGGCCGTGTTCTTCAGAATGCGGTCATTGTTGACCTGCAGGGACGGACCCATGGCATCACGCAGAGGGCGAGCCAGGGACCACGGCCCGGTGTTGGAATAAGAGGCAATGCCCACGATCACCATGGCATCCCCCACAATCTGCCGCACCAGCTCAGAGGTGGAGACCTTGAGGGTGTTCATGGCAATGGCAAAGGGCATGGAACCCAGCACGGAGACGTCATCGGCCTGGTCTGCAAACCGCCGCACGTTCACGCGCACCACGTCCGTCATGCGCTGCAGCTCGATCTCCAGTTCAGCCAAACGCAACGCACCTGGCGGGAGTTCGCCCGGAGTGGCCCGGGCCTTTTTCTGAACGAACTTCCGGGCCAGATCCCCCGCCGCACTGGCCAGCCCCAACCAGGAGGAGGCCCACAGCGTGTGGGAGGCCGGGAGCATGGTGTGGGAGGAAATGGTGGCAAAGTCCACGGGCAGCACGTGATCCGCGGACACCGTGGCTTCCAGTTCAAACCCTTCAGACATGGTCCCCCGCAGACCCAGTGCGTCCCAGGGTGTGGTCCGGTCCAGCTTCAGGGCGGACTTGGGCGCCACCACAAGGACTTGCTCGGAGGAGGGCGCTTCCGGATGACGCCGGGCGGTGACCAGGATGGCGTCCGCATAACGGGCATAGGAGATCACCGGCGCGGACTTGCACACCGTGACAGTCCCGTCCCCGTTCTCCACCACAGCGCACGACGACGTCCGGGTGTCCCCGCCAATGTTCTTCTCCGTGGTGGAGGAGGCCAGCAGCCACTGCTCGGCCGCCACTCGCTCGGTGACGGCCGTGAGCGCGGACTCCTGCTCCAAGTCCACATGGCGAGTCAGGCACAACTCTTGACTGAAGTGCATGGCAACGATTGCCGCCGTGGAACCGCACACGCGGCCCAGCTCCTCGATCAGTGCGCACAACTCAACAATGCTGACGGCACGCCCGCCGCGAGCCTGGGGCACCACCGCACCGAAAATCCGCTGCCGGCGGCATTCGCCAATGGCCTCGTGCGGAAACCTGCCCTGTCGATCGACGTCGTCCGCGTGTTCGCGCGCCACCGCAACGACGGCCTCAACGCGCTGCTCCCACGTGTTGTGGGTGTCCGGCGGCAGATCCCGGACCACGGTGGTGCCGGTGGGAATTTCGTGCTGATCAGCAACCTTGTCCGTGGCACCCAATTCGGTGCGTAGGCTCATCACTGCTCATCCTGCAAGGTGGCCACTGCCTGGGCGATCGAGTCCAGGGACTCGAAAGTCTCCTTGGTGAGCATCTCCTCCGGGAACTCGATGTCAAAGGCATCTTCCACGCCCAGCATCACGTTGACCGAGGCGTGGGAGGTCATGCCCGCGGTGTAGAGACTCTCCGATGCGCTCAAACTGGCGGCGTCACTGCTCAGGTGGGCATGCTGTGCCACCACGTCCCGAATGGTCTCCACCAGCTGCGAACGGTCCTGACTCACGATTCATCCCCAATTCCCCCGGCCTGCGTGCCGGGATTTCCCCACGAGCTGCTGACGTGCAGCTCACTGCGTGGGCCTGCCCGCGATGAGCAGGAACCCACAAAACTCCCCGTCCGCGGCGCCGCCCGAGCCCCACGAACCGGCACGCGTGGTCAGGTCCCCACCTGAGCATCTGCGGCCACATGCAATTCTACCGTAATTCTATGATTTTGCACCAGTCAGTGCGACAACTGTTGCGTAACCAGAAGCGGTGACACCGTGGCCACAGAACCATGACCAGGCCCTCCACTGGTCAATGCCCTGGCGCTGAGCGGTCTGCAGCGCACCATCGGTCACATGCACGGACCACCTCTGGGCCCCGGCAGGCACGCCGTCGTGGTCTTCCACACCGGCCGGGGACTTGTGCACGGCGATCCACCGCCACGCCCAAGGCTCGTCCGAGCGCACGGCGAGGGCCTTGGCCACGGCTTCCTTGAGGGCATAGCGCTGGGTGATCTCCTCCACGGACATGGAGGTTCCGCTGTGCTCAGATGTGGCCAGCACCGTGTTCAGGTAGCGCTGACCGTGGTGAAGCCACGCTTGACGGACGGCACGGGCCGACTGGGTGTCACACCCCACCGCGACGACGCATGGCTGGTCCACCTGGGCACCTCAGGTCTACGGAGTGATCAGGTCAATGCCCAGCGCCCCGGTGGGCAGCAGCTCCAGCCCGTACGCCTCTGCCAGGCGTTCGCGCTGCATGGAGCGGGTGTTCTCCCACAGTGCGGCGTTCTGCTCAGCCACGATCGTTTCGCGAGCCTGTGCGTCCTTGAGCCGTTCCCAGTGCTGCACCAGATCCTCCGGGCGTTGAATCACCAACGGCATGCCGATGTCATCAAAGGCCCGGATGCCACGCACCGCCATGGGGCGGCCCAGTTGAGCGGCCTCCAACACCGTGATGGGAAAGCCCTCCCACCGGGCGGTGTGGACGTAGAGGTCTGCCTGTGCCAGGTGACTGAGCACGGAGGAGGGGTCAACCCATCCGGTGACCTCAATGTCCTGGGCCTCCATCTGCGCCTGCAGTTGGTCATCACCACCGCCCACCCACAACGCGCGCACCGAATGACCTGCTGCACGCAACGCCGCGATGACCTTGGCGAACCATTCGGGGTCCTTCTGCATGGTCAGGCGCCCGGAGCCCACCACCAGCGGGGCGTGGGATTGGTTCCAGTCGGTGATCTGCGCCTTCTCCAGCTGAGCTTGAATCTCAGGGGCCACGTTGGGCACGTACACGGTTTTGAGCTTGGCACCCCACGCGCGGATTTCCTGGTTCTCTGCCCGGGAACAGCCGGCCAGCACATCCGTGCGGCGACTCAGGCTGCGTTCGACCGCCCGGTAGGCCTTGCGTTGGGCGTTGGACTTGTCCTCACGGTCAAAGGCCCAGGCATGCGGCGTGTAGACGCAGCGCACGGTGTTGTTGCCCACCAGCGCGGCCCGGGCCCACACGCCCGCGTAACTGCTGTGGGCATGGACCACATCAGGGTCCAGCGTGTTGATGGTGGCGCGCACAAACTTGGTGGCACCCATGTGGCCACCGTCAATACGGTGGATGGAGGCGAATTCCTCCACCCACTCCGGTTCCAGGGTCTCGGCTTCGGGGCGCAGGCGGCACACCAGATGGTGTTCGCATTCCGGCAGGGCTCGGACGTAGTCGCGCACGGCGGCAGCCACGCCGCCGCCAAAGGCCTCCACCACGTGCACCACACGCTTGCGGAAGCCCTTGCTGCTGTGCTGCTGACGATCGGTGGCATGAGTCATCGATGCCATTGCTCCCCCTCTGCACGGCCCTCTGGCGTCCCCACGCCGGCCCGGGCTGTGTCGTGTTTGACGTCGTGTTTACGTAACCGCACCACGACTGCGCAGGGCGATCCCATGCCCCGCACCGCAAGTCTATGTATTCGGTACGGAACGGGTCAGGCCACCCTGACCCCATTTGGACCCACAGGCCCCAGAATCCGCGGATCGGGGCAGGGTGAATCTCGCCACAACCCGTTGGCCACTGCCTTTCGCGCAGTGCAATTTCGCTCCGAGTCGGCCACTGCGTGGGCCGACTAGGATTGAGCCGAACGGCACCAGTCCGTGTGCAAGCATCACCACGACGTTCAAGCGTCACCACCGTTCAAGCGCCATCACAAGGAGTAACCCCATGGCTGTAACCGCCGAGCAGACCGTCAACGCCCCCGTGGAAAAGGTCACGGAGACTTTCCTGGACGAGGCCTTCAACCGCCACGTGGCCGAGCGCGGCGGGGCCACCCTGAATTCCTTTGATGTCGACGGCGACACCGCCGGCGCCTTCACCGTCACCTCGGTGCGCACCATGGGTGCGGACAAGCTGCCGGAGATGGCCAAGAAGTTCATCAAGGACGGTCTCAGCATCACGCAGGTGGACTCCTGGGCAGCCCCGGAGTCGGATGGATCCCGCAACATTCGCACGGAGATCACCGTGGGTGGCATGCCCGCCAACGGTGAGGGAACCCAGCGTCTGCAGGCCCAGGGCGAGAAGACCGCCGTTTCCGTGAACATGTCCCTGAATGTCAAGATCCCCCTGGTGGGCGGCAAGTTGGCCTCCACGGCGGAGCCGTACGTGGGCAAGGCGCTGTCCCTGCAGGCCCGTGAGGCCGATGCCTGGATCGCCTCCCACTGATGTTCTTCTGCCGCTGCCCGGCCCGCTCCGGGCAGCGGCATCGTGGGTAACACCGGGGGCCCCCGGTGAGGCCTGTCCCACACCTGGAACATGACCGGCGTACACTGACGCGGTCCCGAGTGCTCGTCCAGGAGGTCAGCAGCCTTGTCTCAGCAGACTGAAACCCCTCACCAGGTGAATCATGGCTTCAGCGCGTTCGTCCGGAAAGACCTGGTGGGCGGCTGCCTGCTTCTGATTGCCATGTTGGCGGCTCTGGTCCTGGCCAACAGCCCGGCCCAGGAGTTCTACTTCGGTCTGCGTGACTACAAGATCGGCACGGATGCCGTGCCCGGTCTGATGCACACCGTGGGCGAATGGGCGGCAGATGGCCTGCTGGCGGTGTTCTTCTTCCTGGTGGGCCTGGAGCTCAAGGCCGAGTTCGTGGACGGCGAGCTGCGCAATCCCCGCAAGGCCGCCCTGCCGATCGTGGCCGCTTTTGCCGGTGTGATCACCCCCGCTCTGATTTACGTGGGCGTGAACCTGGTCAACAACACGGATCCCACCAGCCTGCGCGGTTGGGCCATCCCCACCGCAACAGACATTGCTTTCGCCGTCTCCGTGCTGGCGGTTGTGGGCTCGGCACTTCCGCTGGCCATGCGCACGTTCCTGCTTACCCTTGCCGTGGTGGATGATCTGATCGCCATCATCATCATCGCGTTGTTCTACAGCCACGGCATCAGCCTGCTCTCCCTGGGCGGGGCGCTGGTGGCGTTGGCCGTGTACTGGGCTCTGACGCATCGCTTCAGCCACTTCTTCATCGAGAAAGCCTGGGCGGCGTGGCTGATTCTGCTGCCCCTGGGTTTCATCACCTGGTTGCTGGTCTACAACGGCGGCGTTCACGCCACAATTGCCGGTGTGCTGCTGGGTTTTGCCACCCCGGTCATGGCCATCAAGCCACGCCTGATCACCCGTGACACCCCCGCCTTCGGCCTGGCACCCACCTTGGAGCACCGCTTCCGGCCGCTGTCCAACATCCTGGCCGTGCCGATCTTTGCCTTCTTCTCCGCGGGCGTGGCCGTGGGCGGCTGGGCCGGGTTCACGGAGTCCTTGACCGACCCCGTGGCCATCGGCATCATCCTGGGGCTGATCTTCGGCAAGTCCATCGGCATTTTCTCCTCGGCCTGGCTGATGAACCGCTTCACCCCGGCCCGCAAGGACGCCGACTACGAATGGATCGACCTGATCGGGCTCTCCATTGTGGCGGGCATCGGCTTCACGGTCTCCCTGCTGGTGGCGGATCTGTCCTTCGGCCTGGGCTCACCACATGACAACCATGCCAAGGTGGGCATCCTGTGCGGTTCCGGTGTGGCAGCCGTTGTGGGTGGCGCCCTGCTGCTGGGGCGCAACGCCTATTACTCCAAGCTGCGCACTGAGGGAGACCGGGTGGACTCCTATGACGACCCCGCCTGATCCCCCATCCGGTGGTTGGCGGTTCGAGAGAGTCAGCCCTGCAGCGCCTCCTGCACTTCACTGCGCTGGGAGATGCCCAGTTTGTCGAACAACCGGTACACGTGGCCTTCCACGGTGCGCCGCCCCAGACCCAGCTCCTGGGCCACCTGAGCGTTGGTCAGACCTCGGGCCACCAATTCGGCCACTTCCTGTTCACGCTCGGTCAGGGTGGAGCGTCGTCGTCCTCCGGCCGTGGTGCGCCTGCGCATGGAGCGGCCCGTGGAGCGGAAGGCTTCATCGGCCGCCTGCGTCACGGTGCTGATAACTGACGACGGCGCGTACGGGCTCAACAGCACCAGCGCGCGTTCCAGAGCGTCCCCGGCCAGGCCGTCGAACTCGGCGGCATGACACTGCAGGCCCGCGGCCACCAGCCCGTCCACGTCCACGGTCATGACCGCCTGGCAGATCCGGGCCACCATTTGTTGATAGAGCCCGCTGGTGCCGTGAGAGACCTCCCGCAGCTTGCGGATGAAGGCGTCCTCCCCCGTCTGCATGACCTGTGCCAGGGCAAAATGCGCGGTCACCACCTCGCCGTCGGCCAGGGAGGAGTCCACCACGGAGACCAAGGCGCTGATGTCGGCAGCATTGCCCTCGGCGGTTCGCGTCACGGAGTCGAACAGGATGTGGAACCAGCGCATGGGCAGCAGGTCCCCGTCCAACCACGTGTCGGAGACCGTCTCCGGCACCTCCGTGCGTTCAGGGGCAACACCTGTGGTCAGCAACGTCGTCAGTTCAAGGGCGCTGCGGCAAATGGCCAGCAGGTAGGGGGCGGTGTCGTCGCGCGAACACGCCACGGCCGCCTGGAAGTAGGCGTGGGCGGGGGCGATGGTCCCCTTCAACAGCAGGCTCATGGCAGAGGCGGCGTAGTAGTGACCGGCCAGTGCCAGATACGGGCTGGAGTCCTCCGGGCCCCAGGTGTTGGGCAGCGCGCTGAGAGGAGCCACCGGGTCCCCGCTCAGCGCCCCGGCCCACAGACGTCCGATCCGTGTCACGTCCGTGAAAACGGACAACAACCCCGGATGCGACTCGGCCAACAGCATGGCCCGGAACCACGCCTCGGATGCCGCATCCAGATCGGCCGCCCGGGTCTGACTGCGGCCCAGGGAGGCCAGGGCCAGCATGGCCACCTCCGGAACCGGGGAATCACGCAGTTGGTGCCATCGCTGCCCCGGCTGGGCGCCGGGCGGACCCGACCAGTCGGCCCACAGCTGCACCAGGATCTCCAAGGCACCAAAGAACTCCCGCTCCTGGGTTGCCGTGTGCGGATCTTCCAGGCAGCGTGCCGCCAGCTCTTGCCAGCGGCGCTGCCACTGCTCATCCGTGTAGGACAACTCGCCGGTTCCGCGCAGCATGCCCTCACAGGTCATCAACACCCGTAGCTGGCGTGCCGAGAGCCGGTGGACATCGATTCCCGCGGCGATCACACCCGCTTCCAGGTGATGGCGCAATTTGATCCGAGCCCGCAGTTTTTCCAGGTCTGCTGCCGCCTGCCACTGGGTCTCCACAGGGCTCTGCAACGTGCGCAGCGCGTAATCGGCCCACAACCGGTCATTGGCTGAAGCTGCCAGCGCCACCAGATCGGCGCCGTCGATCAGCGTGCCGGTGTTCACGGCCCACGCCGCCCTGGAAACAGGTGTCAGGCCGTGTTCCAGGACGGAGGCGTGCAGCGGGCCCAACGTGACCGCCAGTCCCGGGGAAAGGTGCTGGCGGACCGCCTCCGCAAAGTGCTCACAGCTGGGAATCAGCGTCCAGCGGTGTGACTCGTACCGGCTTTGCACCAGCCCGGATTCGATCAGGACCTCCAGCGCCTCCCCCAGCACGCCGTTGATGGCCGGGTTCATCTGGATTCGTTCGGCCAGCACGACTACGAACAGCACCTGCCGTTGCGCCTCGCTCAACTCCGCCAGATGGATGGCCACCACCTCACGGAGGTCATCCGAGACTCCTTCCACCGGTCCCACAAAGTGCCACAGGCCGTCGTTGAACAGCAGCAGCCCGTCCTCGCGAGCGCGGTCCAGGTAGGAGATCACCAGTCGCGGAACACCTGCGGTGAGCATGGTGGCCCACTGTGCGGTCAGCGGCGGCACAGTGCCGCCCAGCACCTGTTCCATCAGTTCTCTGACCCCGTCTCCATCCAGTGGGGACAGGGTGTGTGCCCGCAGCAGACCGCGGCGCAGGACCGGCAGCAGGTCACCGCAGGCATGGGAGGCCGAAGCCGTGGAGGCCACCAGCACCACCTTGATCAGGCCCGCACCCAGCAGTCCCGCCACCAGGCGTTGAGCTGCGGCCGGCATTTTGTGCAGGTCTTGGATGACCATCAGGGGAACCGGACCGGCGGTGCTGCGCATCTTGCGGCAGGCTCTGGCCACAAGGTCAAAGGCCCCAGCGGAGTCGTTCAACGGGGTGTGTTCGTCCTGGAGGTCCTGCGCCAAGGAGGCCACCAGGAATGCCAATCCACCCAACGGGGATTCTTCAGCGGCACCGTGATCATGCTCAGCGCGCAGGATGGCAGCACTTTCCACAAAATGCGCCAGCACGGCTCTGGCCACGGTGGAGGTCCCGGCACCAAAGACGCCGTGAATCACCACACCGCGGCAGTCGGTGTCACGCAGGTCCCTGACCGCGGCCTCCACTGTTGCGGCCCGGACCCCCACCAGGTGGTGGGGCTCCAACCAGCTGCGGTCAATCC
>NZ_JROX01000063.1:0-8578 GCF_000800955.1 Kocuria sp. ZOR0020 | reverse complement strand
AACCGGTCCTGCGGTGTCTGCGGAACCGGCCAGCGGCACCCAAGACGTTCCCGATGGCCAATGCAGCCAGGACCACCTGCGTGGTACCTGTGTAGCGATCTGGAAAACCCGCCCAGTAGATTAGCCCAGCCAGCAGTGCTGCCAGCGTCACCGCCGTCATGACGGCGATGGTCAGGACGACGACGCCCCGTGCCCAATTGGTCACCCGCGGCATGCGGAACGCGGGGCACCACGTGCGAATGCCGGTGAGGGCACGGGTTGCGGCCATGAGGTATCCGCGATGGAACACGTCCTTGGACCGGGCTGCCAAGTGTTGCGCACCCATGCTCCACCCCTCCTGACCAATCTCTGGTTGTGCGACCTTCGTCGCCGTGCGCTGGCAATGCTGTGACGTTAGGGCCGCAGGAGGCCGCTGAGATCACCCGTTGGGTTTGCTCCGCCTCATCCGTTTGGCTGATGGGGCGTTCCGCGCGCAGTCGGGCCGCCCCATCAGGCTCGGGTGGTCAGAGACCTGAACGCTCAGCGTGCGCCCTTGAGTGCGGTCCAGGTTTGCGGTCCAACCACTCCGTCCGCGGTGAGGCCGCGGCTCTTCTGGTAATTGATCACGGCCGTGTGCGTCGCTGCTCCAAAGTTGCCGTCCACCGCCAGGTTGGCGTTCATGGTGGCGTTGAGGGACCGTTGGAGCGCACGGACGTCATTGCCCGTGGAGCCCTGCTTCAAGGTTGTTGCCCCTGCGGCACGGGCCTCCAGTGCACCCCAGGTCTTGGGGCCCACCTGGCCGTCCACAGTTGCCCCAATGGCACCTTGGAACTTGCGCACCGCAGTGTTGGTCTGGGGACCGAAGGATCCATCAACGGTCACGGAGTAGCCCCGGGCATTGAGCAGGTTCTGCAGATTGGTCACCGCGGGCCCACTGGCTCCCTGTTGAAGCGTGGGATAGACACCGGTCACGGGGGCTGCGGTCTTGGGCAGACCGGGGAAGCTGTAACTGATTTCCCGGCTCTGCGCGACCGTGGTGCCGCACTTGAAGTCGTCCACCAGGGATGCATCCCGCACGGTCGCACCATTGCGGGTGATGCTCAGGTGCAGGTGCGGCCCGGTCGAGTTTCCGGTGCTTCCCACGTAGCCGATGATCTGGCCCTTCTTAACGGTCTGTCCCGCCTTGACGCTGGGCGTGGACTTCATGTGGCGATAGTCCGTGGCCCAACCACCGGCGTGGGACAACTTCACCTGGTATCCAGGGTTGGAGTACGCGGTTTTCACGCCCCAGCCGGCGAAGGTGACTTGGCCGTCGGCGGCGGCACGGATGGTGGTTCCGCTGGGGGCGGCAATGTCAAAACCTCCGTGGGCGGAACCTGAGGTGCAATAACCGTTGGTGGTGCCGGTGATCTTGCCAGAGGTGGGCATGATCATTGCCCCCTGATCGGCATGGGCCGGGACGACGGTACCCGCAAACCCTGCGGCAACAATGGCGCCTGCTCCCAGCAGGGTGGCGATTCGTGTGGTCAGGCAGCGGGTTGCAGAACTGGACATGACGGCCTCCTGTCAGATGGTGGCAGCCACACCGGTGCATTCTGTGCGGCTGGTGCCGGTGGTGAGTGCACCGGTGCCTCCAATGCTGCACGTCTGCGGGTCCAACAGGCAGGGGTGCGTTCCCAACCGTGGCCGCAAGGCAAGTCATCAACTCCCAAGGGCCTGGCCGATCAGATGGGCCACCCACCGCCAAAGGGATGAACGCCGTGAGGACAGGCGCCGTCCTCGTGGGCGGTGCGGAGAGCCGACACGGCGAACGACCACGAGCCGTGTGGCTCGTGGTCGTTCTGATAAGAGTGCTTACTTGGTCCTGATGACTCACCCGCGATCTGGCAGACGTGCTCCTGAAGTGGTGTCGAACAGGTGAATCCGGTCCTGTGCGGGGGAGGCCCACACGGTTTGACCGGACTGGACACGGCTCCGGCCGGCGGTGCGCACCACGATGGTGTTGGCGGAAGCGGCTTCCTCGTCGGACCCCTCGGCCTCAGCGGCTGACGAGTGGGTGGTCACGATCTGGTTGGCCATGGTCACTGGCGCCAGGGAGCCATACAGGTAGGCATCCGCGCCCAGTTCCTCCACCACGTCCACGCTGATCGGCAGACCTTCGCCTTCAGCGCCAACCTTGAGGTCTTCAGGTCGGATGCCGATGGTCACCTCAGAACCTGTGATGGCGGAGCGCTGCTCCGGGGTCAGGTGGATCTTGGTGGAGCCCAGCTGGAGAACGCCGTCGTTGTCCGGGGTGGAGCGGAAGAGGTTCATGGCCGGGGAACCGATGAACCCGGCCACGAATTCGTTGGCGGGGCGGTCGTAGAGTTCCGCAGGCGTGTCCACCTGCATGAGCAGACCGTCCTTGAGCACAGCCACACGATCCCCCATGGTCATGGCCTCGGTCTGATCGTGAGTCACGTACACGGTGGTGACCCCCAACTTGCGAGTCAAGGACGCGATCTGGGTACGGGTTTGCACACGCAGCTTGGCATCCAGATTGGACAGCGGCTCATCCATCAAGAACACCTGCGGCGAGCGCACAATCGCGCGGCCCATGGCCACACGCTGCCGCTGACCGCCGGAGAGTGCCTTGGGCTTGCGGTCCAGGTATTCGGTCAGGTCCAGGATCTTGGCAGCCTCCTCAACCTGACGACGGCGCTCCGCGGCCGGAACCTTTGCGATTTTCAAGGCGAAGCCCATGTTCTCCGCCACGGTCATGTGGGGGTAGAGCGCGTAGTTCTGGAAAACCATGGCGATGTCGCGGTCACGGGGATCGACATCCGTGACATCGCGCTCGCCGATCCGGATGGCGCCCTGGGTGACGTCCTCAAGTCCTGCGAGCATGCGCAGAGTGGTGGATTTTCCGCAGCCGGAGGGGCCCACCAGAACCAGGAACTCGCCGTCTGCGATCTCCAGATCCAAGTTGGACACGGAGGGGCTCTCCGCCCCGGGGTACTGACAGGTCACTCGGTCATAGGTGACGGTAGCCATGGTGATGTCTCACTTTCATTCCCGGCAGGTACGTGCCGGACGATCCGTTGGAAAGATGGATGTGGGCTGGGCCACACGGACGAGACTACCGGATGGTGGGCCAGGATGTGCGAAAATGTCATAGTTGTTAGAAGTTGATTGTGTTTGCTTGGGTGCCAGGTCGAGGCACTGCACAAGCCTGCTGGCCGCAGAAGGCTTGTGGTGGAGCTGCCGATCCCGCCTCTCGTCTGGGTGATCTTCGGGTTGCTACTCAAGTGCACGAAAACGGGCGCGAGCATCAGTTCCGTCAGTGTGTCTTGTGCGGGGCCAGAGGTCACCAGCAGGTTCACGACCATCACGACCAGCATCACGCGTCTGAACAGGAAAGTGCGGGAGTCTCGCCTTCGCCAGGGTGTCGAACCCATCAGTGTACGAATCTGTTCACATGTTGGTCTTGGAGGAGATCGCAGCGAACTGGAGACCAGCAAAGAGCAACACCAACACCAGGAGCATCAAGCTGATCGATTCGGAGATGTCTGTTACCAGAGCTCAGTTGACGATGACCGCCTCTGGGCTCGACTTACCAGCGAGGACCACAGGTATCATCACGGCCAGCATGATGGCTGATGTCGCAGACGAAAGAAATCGGCACAGGTGAGCTGATACTCGGGTTCATCGGTTGGGCTACGAGCTTGGGCAGCCCTCCCTGTAGGGATGAGTTGAATCCGGCCGATGAGACCGCGGAAGCTGCCGCGCCGCCCCGGGCTGTGAACGTCACGCGCAAGGCTGAAACTCCACGGAGTTGGAGGCCGCGCCGTTAGCGATCCATCAAGACCCGCAGGGTTTGAAGGGCTTGTCGCCACCTCGCCCCTATGCAGACCCCATGGCGGGATGCACGGCGTCCATGCCCACCCTGACCGGGACCCCGGGCGGGACGACCACCAGCAGCACCAAGATCCAGGATGGTTGTGGCAGTTTGTGGCTGAGCCGTTCGGCCAACCGCAAGCACCGTGCAAGCGCGTCAGCGCTGCCATTCGGTGTAGTTGTCTTTCTAGGGTTGCGCTGGCTGTGGCTCTCCAGGGTGGCGTCAAGGGAGCGTGGAGCCGGTTCGTGCCGATGGCGGTATGCGTGGTGCACCGGGTATCTGGGTGCGGAGTTCGCCTGGAAAAACCTGCGGCGGACTGGGTAGTGGTCTGTGCGTTCGAACAGGAACCTGCCCAGTCTGCATGGGGCGGAGATGAGTGACTGAGGCCCCAGGGTGTCGAGCAGTTTGACTGTCTCAGCACGTGCAGCGGGAACTGTGGACGGTGGAAACCGTGAAACATTGACGATTGATGTGCGTTATGGCACATTGTTGTCTGTTCGTAGCTGTTCGATTCAGCCTTGATCGCACAGCATTGATCACCGGAGCCGCCCGCCCGGATGACCTCAGGAGTTGACATGAAGGCTTCTCGTGCTCGCCGCAGCCCATCGCCACTGGCGTTGCCCTCGCAGCTGACAGTTCCCGTCAATAGGCGCAACGTGCTGGCCGGTGCCCTTGGCCTGGGTGCGCTGGGTGCGCTGACCGCTTGCGGCGGCGGCACAGGCGCGGATTCGGATGGCACCGGCGCAATTACGTTCGGTTCCAATCAATCTGATGCTGTCCCGAGGGCGGCCTACCAACGCGCCATTGATGCGTTCACGTCCGATTCCGGAATTGACGTCTCCGTGAACACGATCGACCACAACACCTTCCAGGAACAGGTCAACTCATACCTGCAGGGGGACCCGGACGACGTGTTCACCTGGTTCGCCGGTTATCGCATGCGTTACTTCGCAGATCAGGGACTTGTGGCCCCCATCAACGAGGTCTGGGACAACGTTGGAGACATGTTCTCTGAGTCCATGAAAGAGGCCTCCGCGGCCAGTGACGGAAACCAGTACTTTGTGCCCTACTCCTACTACCCATGGGTCATGAATTACCGTAAGAGCGTTTTTGAGGAGCACGGATGGGAGCCTCCCACCACTCTGGATGAGCTCAAGGAACTCGGCTCCGAAATGGAACAAGCGGGCTTGACCCCCATTGCTTTCGCCGACCGTGGTGGATGGGAAGCCTTTGGCATGTTCGACATCCTGAACATGCGCATCAACGGTTTCGACTTCCATCAGGAGTTGATGGCAGGTGAGAAGGACTGGACCTCCGGAGATGTCAAGGAGGTCTTCAAGACATGGGCTGACCTGTTGCCGCTCCACCAAGAGGGCGCACTGGGTCGAGACTGGCAGGAGGCTGCGCAGGCACTTCAGCAGCGCAATGCGGGCATGTACTTCCTGGGCACTTTCGTCTCTCAGCAGTTCCAGGACGACGATGACCCAAGCCAAATCGAAGATCTCGGATTCTTCACATTCCCGGAGATCAACGCAGACCACGGAACCGACTCCATTGATGCACCCATTGATGGGTTCATGATGTCTGCACAAACCGAAAACGGTGGATCTGGGCGCCAGCTCCTTGAGTTCCTGGCCAGCGCGGAAGCGCAGAAGATCAACGTCGACGCCGACAAGGGGTTGGTGGCCGCCAATGATGACACCGACACCGGTGACTACTCGCAGTTGCAGCAGGATGCAAAGGACATCGTGGACAACGCGAAGCATATTGCGCAGTTCTTGGACCGGGACACCCGGCCGGACTTCGCCTCGACCGTGATGATCCCGTCCATCCAGTCGTTCATCCGTGATCCAGAGAGCATCGACAGCATTCTCGAAAGCATCGAGGAACAGAAGAAGACGATCTTCGTCGATTGACCAGTTGTTCAGTCCTGCCCGGACTGGCCGTAACTCGCATGAGGTCGGTGAAACCGGGCAGGACTGCGCACGGTACGTAGTGACCAGGGAGGTCCACCTTGTCCACCGCCACTCGTCCCAGGGATGCTGAGACACGGTCCGAAAGTCGGACACACATCAAAACGAAGTCACAGGCGAGGCGCCGACGAAAGTCAACCTCGGACCGCGTCGCTCTGGCATTGATGCTGGGCGTTCCCGCTCTGGTTGTCTCAGCATTTATCTGGGGTCCGGCCCTGGCATCCGTGGGTTTGTCCTTCACGCGATGGAATGGAATCACGGATCCGGTGTTCATCGGCGTGGACAACTACCAGAATGTCACGCAGGGTTACCCACCATTCTGGCCGGCCTTTCGCAATAATGTCCTATGGCTAGCCGTTCTGCTGCTCATCGCCACACCCTTGGGGCTGCTCCTGGCGATCGTGCTAGACCGTGAGATTCGAGGAACTCGTTTCTACCAATCCATTTTCTACCTGCCGGTCGTTTTGTCCCTTGCGCTGGTCGGGTTCATCTGGCAGCTGGTGTACTCAACGGAGCAAGGCCTTATCAACAACCTGACCGGTTCAGGTGTCAACTGGTTGGGGGATCCGGATGTCAACATCTGGGCTGTTCTGGTGGCGGCGTCATGGCGGCATGTTGGATACATCATGGTGCTGTACCTGGCCGGGTTGAAGGGAGTGGACAACTCCCTGCGTGAGGCGGCCGCCCTGGATGGCGCAGGTCCCGCACAGACGTTTTTCAAGGTCATCTTTCCTACGCTCAAGCCCATCAATGTCGTGGTTCTGGTGGTGACCGTGATCGAGGGACTTCGAGCCTTCGACATCGTCTATGTGATCAACAAGGGCACCAATGGTCTTGAGCTGCTGTCCGTGCTCATCACCAACAACATCTTGGGTGAGGCCAGTCGCATCGGATTCGGATCGGCGATTGCCGTGATCCTCCTGGTGATCTCGCTGGTCTTCATCATCACTTACCTGGTTCAGACCTTGCGGAGGGACGACTGATGGCAACCACGAGCATCGAGCCGCAAAAACCGGTGACTGGTTTGGACAAATCCGGGCCCGCTCCGGTCAGAACCCGTAAGCGTGGCAAGCCGGGACGCCAGCTGGTCTTCCAGATCGTGCTGAGTGTCATTGCCTTCGCGTGGATGGTGCCCCTGCTCTGGGCTTTGTACACCTCCCTGCGTCCGTATTCGGAAACCGCGGAGAAGGGGTATGTGTCGCTGCCGGACACCCTGACCTTCCAGAACTATGTGACCGCCTGGACGCAGGGCAACATGGGGCAGTACTTCCTCAACTCCCTGATCATTGCCGTCCCGGCGGTGATCATCGTGCTCTCCCTGTCCTCCTGTGCAGCATTCGTGCTGTCCCGGTTCAGCTTCAAGTTCAACATCCCCATGCTGATGTTCTTCACAGCGGCGAACCTCCTGCCACAGCAGGTGGTCATCACGCCGCTGTACCGGCTGTACCTGGAACTTGGGCTGTACAACACCTATGCGGGGCTGGTGGTCATCAATGTCGCGTTCCAGATGGGCTTCTGCGTGTTCGTGCTCTCGAACTTCATGCGTGCGCTGCCCAAGGAGCTGACCGAAGCCGCGCAGATTGACGGTGCGGGGGTCTGGCGTCAGTACTGGCAGGTGGTCCTTCCTCTGACCCGCCCGGCTCTGGCAGCCTTGGCAACCCTGGAGTTCGCCTGGATCTACAACGACTTCTTCTGGGCGCTTGTACTGGTGCGTGACGGCGACAGGATGCCCGTGACCTCCGCGCTGAACAATTTGCAGGGCAACTTCTTCGTGGACAACAACTTGGTGGCCGCCGGCGCCATCATGATCGCGTTGCCCACCGTGTTGATCTACATCCTGCTGCAGAAGCACTTTGTGGCCGGCCTGACGATGGGTGCCAACAAGTGACCGCCGGTGTACCAACTGCTCCCGTGGTGTCCGCGCCCTCCGCGGAGCTGCCGGACCACAACTGGTACCAGCGGCCCAGCGGGGATGCCGGGGCGCTGCCACCCAGAGCTCACTTGGACTCGGACGTGCCCGCGGTGTCGCTTGACGGGCAGTGGGAGTTCCGTAGTTTTGCGGGGCCCGAGCAGGCCTTGGAATTCTGTGGTTGGCCGGATCCACTGCCCGATCTGGAGGAGACCGTCACGGTGCCATCCCACTGGGTTCTGGATCGCCCGGGGGACCCGGCCGACCACGGAAAACCGTGGTACACCAATGTCACTTACCCGTTCCCCGTAGATCCTCCCAATGTGCCGGATGCAAATCCGACCGGGTGGTACCGGAGGCGGTTCACTGTTGACCACCTGGTGGATTCCAGTCGACCGATCGACGGACAGGACCGTCTCCTGCTGCGTTTCGAAGGCGTGGAGTCGGCTTACCGGGTGTGGGTCAACGGACAGTGGGTCGGCCAGGCCATGGGCTCGCGTCTGACGCATGAATTCGATGTCACGGAAGCAGTGCGAGCTCGTGAACCGGCAGCTTCCTCGCGCCGGGAAGCGGATGGATCGGGTGTTGAGCATGAAGTCGTGGTCCTGGTCCACCAGTTCAGTGCCGGGTCATATCTGGAGGACCAGGACCAGTGGTGGCTCCCGGGGATTTTCCGTGGTGTCACCCTGCTGACGCACGGGGCCGGTGACATTTGGGACCTTCACCTTGATGGCGACTGGGACTCGGAAGCATGCACCGGTCGGCTCACCATTGCGTTGGATGCAGACCCGTCAGCCTTTCCGGCCCACGCGACGATTCAGTCGGATGGGGAAACGGCGG
>NZ_JROX01000456.1:0-237 GCF_000800955.1 Kocuria sp. ZOR0020 | reverse complement strand
ATAAATTGCAATCACTTGCTGAACGTGTTAAACGACTTCAAATGTCTTATCCAGAACTTTACGAATTGATTGTAGCAGAACTTACACAAGCTATCGTAAACAAAATTGTTGACCTTGCTCTTGTTGAGGGAGACGGAACAAACGGCTTTAAATCAATCGAAAAAGAAGCAGACGCTAAAAAAATCAAAAAAATTACTACAAAGGCCAAATCAGCTGGAAAAACTCCATTTGCTGACG
>NZ_JROX01000455.1:0-1601 GCF_000800955.1 Kocuria sp. ZOR0020 | reverse complement strand
TGAGTCGGCGGGCCGCCGCGACTGCCTCCTCGACAGAGGCTTGCGTCAGCTTATGGTTGACGCCACGGCGGCGTCAACCTATGGTTGACCCATGGTTCGTGAGAAGAAGACCCCCACCAGCTACACGTTGGGCGTCGTCCTGCTGTACGTACCGGTCGCCCTTGGTCTGCTGGTGGTGTTCGACATCCTGGCAAGCACTACATGGATGCAGATCACCACGACGGTCGTCATCATCGCGTGCGTGGGCATCGGCTCATACCTGGCCTGGTGGGGCAAGCGCCCGCGTCAGGCCAGGGGCGAGTGGATCCCCTCGAAGACGCTGCCCAAGGACGACGACGCAGAATGAGCGCCGAGGCGACGAATGAGCCATCCGCGCGAGACAAACTGCAGGATGCGCTGAGCGCTTTGAGTCCGGTGGCTGAGCCGAAGAGCCCAGAAGATTTCCTCCAGGTGGTGAAAGCCGCCCATCGGATCGAGCGTGAGGCACGTCAGCTGCTCCAGATGAGTGTGCTGACTGCTCGTGCGGCGGGCACTACATGGGGTGATGTCGGTAAGACCCTTGGGATTTCGAAACAGGCAGCGCAGAAGCGATTCAGTCCGCCGAAGAACCTCCCTGCCCAAGACCTCGACGCGGACGAGCGGCTGCTGGGTCCGGTCGGACTCTTCGACGAGATGGAGGAGCTCAACCTTGCTGGTCGCTACGGGTGGCACAGCGTCGGCTTCGGAATAGCCCACCACCATGTAGTTCGGTCGTCGACCCAGTGGGAACACCGCCGCGTCGTCGGTGCCAAGAAGATCGCTGCCCTGGAAGCTGACGGCTGGGAGGTCTTCGGCAGATCCTTCCCCTACGCGTTCCTCAAAAGGGACACAGGAAGACCAGCGCTCAACGAAGCCTCGGTAGGTACAGGGACTCTTCGCAAACCAGGGGTGTAGCGGCGTGCTGCACGGTGTCGGCGCATCGGTGACCGGGTAGGGGTCGAGGTCTTCCAAGGATGGGAGTTCCTACATAGCCCATCTGGAAGACCTCGACGTGCCTGACGCTATCTTCGCGACCCCTGACCTCTCTACGTTCTGCCGCCTGGACGAGCTCGGCCTGGAGGTGACCGGCCAGCGGCTCGAGCCGGACCGGGCGGCGCTGGCGTGTCGGGTCGTCGATGACGATGAGGCCGACCAGTGGTGCCGACGCTGCGGCTGCGAGGGCGCCGTACGGGACACCGTGACCCGAGTGCTGGCGCACGAGCCGCTGGGCTGGCGGCCGACCACGCTGCTGGTGAGGATCTGTCGCTACCAGTGCAGCGGCTGCGGCCACGTGTGGCGTCAGGACACCGGTCGGGCCGCCGAACCTCGGGCGAAGCTGTCCCGCCGCGCGCTGCGCTGGGCGCTGGAAGCTCTGGTGGTCCAGCACCTGAGTGTTGCTCGGATCGCGCAGGGGTTGGCGGTGTCGTGGAACACCGCCAACGACGCGGTCCTGGCCGAGGGCAGGCGCGTCCTGATCGACGACGTCCAGCGCTTCGACGGCGTCGCGGTCATCGGCGTCGACGAGCACGTCTGGCGCCACACCCGCCGCGGCGACAAGTACGTCACCGTGATCATCGACCTCA
>NZ_JROX01000454.1:0-331 GCF_000800955.1 Kocuria sp. ZOR0020 | reverse complement strand
GAAGTCAAAGATTTATACGAAGATGTCTTAAAAGAATTTGAAATTAAGCTCTAATTTTTTTCAAAAAGGGGGATTGGGGGACACCACCAAAAATAAAAATATTCGTCTGAAACGAACAAAAATAAAATTGGAAATTTTAGGTTTTGTGAGTGAAAGATGAATACTTTTTACTGTAAGTGTAGCCACACTTACTAAGTTCACTAAAGACACTAAAGACACTAACCCCCTATTTTGAGCTTTTAGAGTTGACAGTAGTTTGAAAGGTTGACAAGATAAAAATAATTGAAAATCGTGAGAGAAGTATACAGAAAAAATTTCGTGTAAATGAAAA
>NZ_JROX01000453.1:0-283 GCF_000800955.1 Kocuria sp. ZOR0020 | reverse complement strand
ATTGGATAGGGTCGACACCGTCTACTGAATCTGTTTCTGATTCTTTCGTTGGTTCTGCTGTAGGTTTCAATTTAGGATAAACGACTACACGATAACCGTCAATAAACTCTCCTGTAACTTTATCACGTTTGCGCCCTTTAATTAGGTACTGAACACATTTTGTTTTCCAATCACCAGTAGGAGACCAACCCAAACCATTCGCTGTTCTTTGTTGACCTAAAATGTCTTCTTTAAGCGCTTGATCTGTTTGAATGAATACCATTTCGCCTTGAAGTAAGGTAGC
>NZ_JROX01000062.1:0-10201 GCF_000800955.1 Kocuria sp. ZOR0020 | reverse complement strand
CGAGCGCCCTCTGCACCGGCCTCCGCCCAGCCGCCGGTCACGATCACCACGGCATGGGCGCCGGCTCGGCCGCACTGGTCCACCACGTCCAACACGGAGTCGTAGGGCACGGCCACCACAGCAAGGTCCACAGGTTGGCCGATGTCCTCCACGGAGGCCTTGTGAATCATCCCCTCTTGTTCAAAGGGCGTGGGATTGATGCCGTAGAGCGCACCGGTGAAACCGGAGTCCACGATGTTGCGCACCACCACGTGGCCGCCGTTGGTGGGATCGGCGGAGGCTCCGATCACCGCGATGGAGCCGGGAGTCAGGATTCGTGCCGTGGAGCGGGCTTCGGCGCGGTGTTCGCGGGCCATCATCACGGAGCGTTGTTTCTCCGTGGGGTCGATGGAGAACTCCAGGGCCACCACGCCGTCGTCGAAATGCCGGGCGACGTCGTAACCCGCCTCCACGAACACCCGCAGCATGGCGCGGTTCTCGGGCAGGACCTCTGCGGAGAAGTGGTCGATGTCGTTCTCCAGGGCTGCCGCACTGAGGTGTTCCAGCAGGATGGAGCCGATCCCGCGGCCCTGGTGGGCATCGGAGATCAGGAAGGCGACCTCGGCATCACGGGGTTTCTCCGTGCGGTCGTAGCGACCGATGCCGATCATGGACCCGCCCAGCATGATCACAAAGGCCACACGATCCTTGTGGTCCACCGTGGTGTAGCGTTCCAGCTCGCGTTTGGTCAGCGTGGTCTTGTGGGAGAAGAACCGCAGATAGATGGTGTTCTCCGACTGCCCGTGAAACATCTCCAGCAGGGCATCCTGGTCATCCGGGGTCACCGGACGAAGGTGGGCGGTGGCGCCGTCGCGCAGGACGACGTCAGCTTCCCAGTGGGCGGGATAGCCCTGTTGGATGGCGATGGCAGCAGTGTCAGGGGCTGTGGCGTGGGTGTCGCCACCCTGATTCGCAGACTCGGAGACCATAGACTTCAGCGTATCGAGAATCCCTGGTGACCGTGCGGTCAACGCCTGCCAGGAGGCAACAAAGGAGCATCCCCACCCATGGCCCGACGCAGGTCAGGATCACGTTCGGTCCGCGAAGAACTGCCCGCGGATTTCCAGGAGAACGTTGTTGACATTGATGTCACCAGCGAGATGGAGTCCAGTTTCCTGGAGTACTCCTATTCCGTGATCTATTCCCGGGCCCTGCCGGATGCCCGGGACGGTCTCAAGCCCGTCCAGCGCCGCATTCTCTACATGATGGATGACATGGGTCTGCGCCCGGACCGTGGACACGTGAAGTCCGCGCGTGTGGTGGGTGAGGTCATGGGCAAGCTGCACCCCCACAGCGATTCTGCGATCTATGACGCCATGGTGCGCCTGGCCCAGCCCTTTGCCATGCGGGTGCCGCTGGTGGACGGGCACGGCAACTTCGGTTCCCTGGACGACGGCCCTGCCGCCTCACGGTACACCGAGGCCCGGCTGGCCCCCGCTGCCCTTGCGTTGACGACTGACCTGGGTGAAGACGTCGTGGACTTCATCCCGAACTACGACAACCAGTTCACCCAGCCTGCGGTGCTGCCATCGGTCTTCCCCAACCTGTTGGTCAACGGTGCCTCCGGCATTGCCGTGGGCATGGCCACCAACATGGCACCCCACAACCTGCGGGAAGTGGTGGCCGGTGCCCGTCACCTGGTGGACAACCCAGAGGCCACCCTGACCGAGGTCATGAAGTTCATCCCGGGACCGGATCTGCCCTCCGGCGGACGGATCGTGGGACTGGACGGGATCAAGGATGCCTACGCCACCGGTCGGGGGTCCTTCAAGACCCGCGCCACGGTGTCCATCGAGCAGGTCACCGCGCGCAAGCAAGGCATTGTGGTCACGGAACTGCCGTACATGGTGGGCCCGGAGAAAGTGATCGAGAAGATCAAGTCCGCGGTGCAGTCCAAGAAGTTGGCCGGCATCTCCGACGTCGTGGACCTCACCGACCGCGCCAACGGCTTGCGGTTGGTGATCGAGCTCAAGAACGGGTTCAACCCGCAGGCCGTGTTGGCCCAGCTCTACAAGCACACGCCGTTGGAAGAGTCCTTCGGCATCAACAACGTGGCCCTGGTGGATGGTCAACCCCGGACCATGGGCCTATTGGATCTGCTGCGGGTCTACGTGGATCACCGGTTGACGGTGGTGCGTCGTCGTACTGAGTACCGGTTGGGCAAGCGTCAGGACCGTCTCCACCTGGTGGAGGGGTTGCTCATTGCGATTCTGGACATTGACGAGGTCATCCAGATCATCCGCTCCTCTGATGAGACCGCTGAGGCACGCGAGCGGCTCATGCAGATCTTTGATCTCTCCCAGGCCCAGGCCGATCACATTCTGGAACTGCGGCTGCGGCAGCTGACCAAGTTCTCCCGGATTGAACTCGAGGCCGAGCGGGATGACCTCCAGCGCGAAATCGCCGAGCTTCAGGCCATTCTTGGCTCGGATGCTCGGCTGCGTGAGGTGGTGTCCGGGGAACTTGCGGACGTTGCGGACAAGCACGGCGATGACCGCCGCACCAAGCTCTCGAAGTCCGAGGACCTGCCGGAGGTGACGGCAACGGCGGCCAAGGCGAAGACCGGCCCCACCCTGGAGATCTCCGACGACCCGTGCTGGGTGTTCCTCTCCACCTCCGGACAGTTGGCGCGCACCGCAGACCGTACCCCTCTGGCCGACCCCGGGCGGCGGATCAAACACGACGCCCTGCGTTCTCAGGTGGCCACCACGGCCCGCGGCGAGATCGGTGCCGTGACCTCTGCCGGGCGGATGATCCGCATCCCGGTCCTGGATGTCCCCGCACTGCCCGATTACGACGGCGTCCCCAAGCTGGCCGATGGCGTTGCCGCCAAGGACTTCTTGAGCCTGAACAAGGGTGAATCCTTGGTGGCCCTGGCGCCGCTGAATGCTGTGTTGGCCCTGGGCACCAAGCAGGGTGTGGTCAAGCGACTGAACCCCGAACACCCGCTGAACCGGGATGACTGGGAGGTCATCGCGCTGAAGGGTCAAGGCCGCACCCGTGATGAGGTGGTGGGCGTGGACGTGGCACCCGAGGACTGCGATTTGGTGTTTGTGACAGCCCAGGCCAAGCTTCTCCACTTCCCGGCATCATCGGTGCGACCACAAGGCCGCACCGCCGGTGGCGTGGCGGGAATCAAGTTGGCTGCCGATGATCACGTGATCTTCTTCGGCCCCGCTGCAGCCTCAGCCCCGGACTCCGTGGTGGTGACGGTGGCCAAGGCTGATGAAGTTCTGCCCGGCATGACCGAGCACTCCGTGAAAATCACACCACTCTCCGATTACCCCGCCAAGGGCCGGGCCACCGGTGGTGTGCGCTGCCAACGGTTCCTGCGCGGAGAGACCTCGCTGACCTTGGCCTGGGCAGGTCACGGCCCGGCCAAGGCGGTGTCTTCCGCCGGAGTGGCACGGTCGCTGCCCACCGAGTTCGGTCGCCGTGACGGATCAGGCGTTGCCTTGGAGCAGGTCATGGATGCCATTGGTCCGGCATGGAGCACACCCACGACGACGTCCGATGCTGACGTGGCGTCTGCATCTTCATCTGCATCTGCATCTGCATCGGAGTCAGAGTCGGACTTGGAGTCGGCGTCCGAGGACAGTCAATGACCCGTCGGGTGCGAACTGGCCTGGCCGGTGACGGCGCCCTGCTCCATGACCTCGCCGTGGTGACTTTTCACGATGCCTGCCCTCCGGGTGTGGATCACTCCACCGCCATGGCCCATGTGGAGACGGAACTCTCACCAGCCCGGTTTGAGCAATGGTTGGCGGATCCGGACACCCATGTGGTGATCCTGGAGGAGGACGGTACGGCCATCGGTTATGTGGTCCTGGTGGCCAACCGCCCCGTGACAGCAACGGGCCGCCGGCAGCGCCCCGAGCTGGCAGAACAGGACAGCGTGTGGTTCCTGTCCAAGTTCTACGTGGTGGCTGAGGCCCGAGGCACCGGTGCCGCGCGTGAGCTCATGACGGCCACCGTCGACGTGGCCCGTGCGGGGAACGCATCCGGTGTGTGGCTCACGGTCAATCAGCTGAACCCGCGAGCCAATGCCTTCTATGAGCGTTGCGGCTTCCAGGTGATGGGCACCACCACCTTCCCCATGGGCGGCCAGCTCCACGACGACAACGTCAGGCACCTCCCCCTCCCCTGACCCACCCCCTGGCCCAGACCTCGTCCCAGCTGCCGAGTCTCCGAGTTTGGTCATCTGCCGCACTTGGACACCACCAAACTCGGGCACTCGGCGCTCCACAAGCAGTGGGCGCCACAAAGGTGGCTCAGGCGCGGGGGCCCAACAGGCCCAGCTGTTCCACCGCCTGGCGCTCCTCCACCAACTCGGCCAGGGAACGGTCAATGCGCTCGCGGGCAAAGTCGTCGATCTCCCACGGCTCCACAATGCGATGGTCACCGTCCTGGCAGAACACCGGGAAGGAACTCACCACACCCTGCGGCACACCGTGAACACCGGTGGACGGCACGGCCATGGACGTCCACCGCCCCTCCTCCGTGCCACGCAACCACGTACGGATGTGGCGCAGCGTGGCATGGGCTGCCGAGGCAACGGAGGATCCGCCGCGAACCTCAATGATCTCCGCGCCGCGGTTGGCCACCTTGGGGATGAAGAACTCGTCAATCCACTTCCGGTCCAGCCCGCGTTCGGCCAGCACTTCTTCTGCCGGGTTGCCCTTGACGGTGGCGCGGGAGAGATCCACGAACTGGGAGGCGGAGTGGTTGCCCCAGATGGCCACGCCGTCGACGTCGTTGACGGTCACCTCACAGGCCAACGCCAACTGCGCCTGAGCACGGTGATGATCCAGGCGGGTGAGCGCCGTGAAGCGCTCCGCTGGAACATCCGGTGCGTGGGAGGCTGCGATCAATGCGTTGGTGTTGGCCGGATTTCCCACCACCACGGCACGGAAGTTCTCAGCTGCACCGTTGTTGATCGCTTGGCCCTGGACGGAGAAAATCCCGGCGTTGGCCGCCAGCAGATCGGCCCGTTCCATTCCCTTGGAGCGTGGCCTGGCACCGATCAGCAGACCAACTTCCGAACCGTCGAAGGCGGCAGTCGGGTCATCGAACACGTCCACTGACTCCAACAGTGGCATGGCCGCGTCCTGCAACTCCATGGCCACACCCTCCGCGGCGCGTGCAGCTTCCGGAATCTCCAGCAACCGCAATCGAACCGGCGTACCCGATCCCAACAACGCACCGGCAGCAGCACGGAACACCGTGGCATAACCGATCTGACCTGCAGCGCCCGTGACCGTGACGGTCACTGACTGGGTGGAACCAACCGGATCTTGCTGGATGGAATGGGCAACATCGACCATGTGGGACTCCTGGGTTGGGCGTTCATGCCGCACACGCAGGTGGGTGTCCGGCACACGGAACAGGGTGGCCGTGACCGCGGTCACGTTCACCCTGTCATCCTATCCAGTTGCTCCGAATTCTGGCCTCACTGATCGGCGACTGCCGCTCAGAGAACCAAGGAGAGCACAAACACCCAGACACACAACACGGCCAGCAAACCCAGGCTGTAGAGCAGCACCTGTCGCGTGAGGTCGGCTTCCTTGCCGCGCTCCCCCACGGCTGCGGTGGCAATGGCGATCGACTGCGGTGAGATCACCTTGGCCATCACACCACCGGCGGTGTTGGAGGCCACCAGGAGCGTTTGGCTGGTGCCGATCTGACCGGCGGTGACAGCCTGCAGGGAGGCAAACAACGTGTTGTTGTTGACCACCGAACCGGTCACGAACACCCCGATCCACCCGATGATCGGAGACAGCAGCGGGAAGGCGCCCCCAGCGGCGGAGAGAGCCAAGGCCATGGAGGAGGACATGCCCGAAAAGTTCATCACGTTGGCCACGGCCATGACCATGCAGATCATCAGGATGGGAGCCCACAGCTGCTTGAGCGCGCCCACCAGCTCCTCCCCTGTTTGCCGCCACGTGATGCTCGGGGTGATCAACACGGTGAACAGGGCCGCGAACAGAATCGCGGTTCCGGAGGCCGCCAGAATCCCCCAACTCCATACGACGTCCACGGCGGTGGTCTCCGCCACGATCGGTGCCGTACGCGCGATCTCCTGGTGGAGGAAGGGCATGGACAACGGCACGGTGGCACGCGCCAACACCTCACCCACAGCAGGTACGGACCACAGCAGGATGAAGCCGGAGAGGATGTAGAACGGGGACCATGCCCGCACCACTTGGCCCAACGTGGTGAGTTGGTGATTCGCCCGCAGCTCCTCCAACGTCGGCGCCTGGGCTTCACGGTAGATGGTGCGCGGGGTCCAGAACTGCAACAGGAACGCCATGGCGGCCATGCCCACCAGAGGCGGGATGATGTCAACCAGCTCAGGACCAGCCACCCACAGGAACACGGACTGCAGCCCGGAGACCAAGAATCCAATGGCCAGCGCAATGCCACCAGTTTCCCGCAGGCCCCGACGCCCGTCCAGGATGACCACCAGCAACACCGGGATGAAGACCATGATGCCCTGGATGACCAGCACCATCATGCGGGACAGTTCGGTCAGCGGAACATCACCCTGCGTGGCACCCACGATCACGGGGATACCGATGGCGCCGTAGCCTCCGAAAGCCGCGTTGGCCACCAAGGCGATTCCGGCCGCTCGCAGGGGTCGGAAGCCCAGGTTGACCAGCAGCGCACCACAAATGGCAATGGGAATGCCGAAACCTGCAGCGCCTTCCAGGAATCCACCGAAGCAGAAGGCGATCAACAGCACCTGCAGCCGCTGGTCCTCAGAGATCGCGGAGATCGAGGATCGAATGACGTCAAAGTACCCGGCGCGCACCGCGATTCGGTACAACCAGACCGCCATGAGCACGATCCAGCCGATGGGCCACAAACCGCCCAGGAAACCGTAAACGACCGCGGAGGCCGTGGCTGGTGCAGGCAGGCCAAAAACGAATGCACCCAGACCAACCGCCAGAACCAAGGCAATCAATGATGCCTTCAGACCGGTCAACTTGAACACGGTCAAGGCAACCAGAAAGACGATGATGGGGATCGCAGCAACCAGCGCGGAGAGAACGGATGAACCTAGAGGGTCATAGTCCTGGAGCCACATGGTGTGGGCAGCCCTTTCGAAAGTGACGTCAGGCCACCAGCAACTCCGCACTGTTCACGTTGCGCTCCGCGCGGAGCGATCAGTTGCGTTTGTGTTGTGATGCCTTGTGGAACACCACAAATCTAGGATGACATCCGTCAATTTCACCATGAGTTGCCACCGATTCCCAACCCAACCACACAGAAACCAACGATTTCCCAAAGGTTCACCTTCTGTTAACCGTAGTGACGGATCAGGCGTCGATCCGCTCCGCATCCAGCTGCGCGGCACCCGCGATGATGAAGTCCTTACGCGGTGCAACCTCCGAACCCATGAGCAAGGAGAAGGCCCGTTCGGCGGCTTCCGCCCCCTCAACTGTCACCCGGCGCAGCATGCGGTGGCGGATGTCCATGGTGGTTTCAGCCAACTGATCAGCATCCATCTCACCCAGACCCTTGTACCGCTGGATGGGCTCCTTGTATGAACGCCCTTCCGACTCGAGTTTGGTCAACAGGGAATGCAGCTCACGCTCGGAGTAGGTGTAGACCATCTCATTGGCCTTGGACCCTCGGTTCACGATTTCCACGCGGTGCAGCGGGGGCACGGCCGCATAGACCTTGCCGGCCTCCACCAGCGGACGCATGTAGCGGTAGAACAAGGTCAGCAGCAGGGTACGGATGTGGGCGCCGTCCACGTCGGCGTCCGTCATCATGATGATCTTGCCGTAGCGGCTGGCGTCGACGTCGAAAGTACGCCCCGAACCGGCGCCGATCACCTGAATCAGGGCCGCGCACTCGGCATTGGCCAACATGTCCGTCACGGAGGCCTTCTGGACGTTGAGGATCTTGCCGCGGATGGGCAGCAAGGCCTGGTACTCGGAGTCACGGGCCAACCGGGCCGTACCCAGGGCGGAGTCACCCTCCACGATGAACAGTTCAGACTTCTCCACCTCCGTTGAACGGCACTCCACCAACTTGGTGGGCATGGAGGAGGTCTCCAAGGCATTTTTGCGGCGCTGCGTCTCCTTGTGCAGCCGCGCGGAGATCCGCGACTTCATCTCCGCGACCACCTTCTCCAGCACCGCATTGGCTTGGTTCTTGGCGTCACGCTTGGTGGCGGTCAGTGCCTTGGTGAGCTCCTTCTCCACCACCTTGAACACGATCTGGCGCACGGCCGCCGTACCCAGGATCTCCTTGGTCTGGCCCTCGAACTGGGGCTCGGCCAACCGGACGGTCAACACGGCAGTGAGCCCGGCCATGACGTCGTCCTTGTCGATCTTGTCGTTGCCGGCCTTCAGGCGGCGGGCATTGGCTTCGATCTGCTTGCGGAAGACTTTGACCAGGGCTTGTTCGAACCCTGTCTGATGGGTGCCGCCCTTGGGGGTGGAGATGATGTTCACGAACGTGCGTACCGTGGTGTCGTAACCGATCCCCCACCGCAGGGCCACGTCCACCTCACAGTCACGTTCAACGTCCTGCAACCGTGATTGCCCGCCGTCATCCAGGACAGGAACGGTTTCCCTGAACGATGCCTCGCCCTGGAAGCGCCAGATGTCCGTGACGGAGTCGTCCGTGGCCAGGAACTCGGCGAACTCGGAGATGCCGCCGTCGTGTTGGAAGACTTCCTCGTGCGGCCCCAGCTCCCCTGCGGTTCCGGGGGCACGGCGCTCGTCGCGCACGGTGATCCGCAGCCCGGGGATCAGAAAAGCGGTGGTGCGCGCACGGTTGACCAGGTCCTCATAGGAGAACTGGGCGTCCGGGGTGAAGATCTGCCGGTCTGCCCAGTAGCGGATCCGAGTGCCGGTCACACCGCGGCGGGCCTTGCCCACCACCTCCAGCTCCGAGCCGGAGACGAACGGCTCAAAAGGCGCCTCCGGTGAAGGGGCACCCTTGTCCGTGAACTGCCCGGGCTCCCCCCGCCGGAAAGACATCTGGTAGGTCTTGCCTCCACGATCCACCTGGACGTCCAAACGGGAGGACAACGCGTTGACCACGGAGGCACCCACACCGTGGAGACCACCCGAGGCCGTGTAGGAGCCACCGCCGAATTTGCCACCGGCGTGCAGCTTGGTGAACACCACTTCCACACCGGACAAACCAGTGCGTGGCTCCTTGTCAATGGGGATGCCACGGCCGTCGTCGTGCACCTCCACGCAGCCGTCCTTGTGGAGGATCACCGTGATCTGGTGCCCATGTCCGGCAAGGGCCTCGTCAACTGAGTTGTCGATGATCTCCCACAGGCAGTGCATCAAGCCCCGCGAATCCGTGGAGCCGATGTACATGCCCGGGCGCTTGCGCACCGCTTCGAGCCCCTCAAGGACAGAGAGGTGGCGGGCGTTGTACTCGGATGTGGTGGGCGGCACGGGTGCGCTCTCTCCTGCTGCGGCTCGGGGGAAGGCCCGTCGCGGACAACGGACGGGCGCCCTTACTCTAATGCGCCTGCCCACCGGTGGCACCGTGACGACGACGCGGCGCGTCACCCACCTCAACCTGCCCTGAGGCGCGGAGTCCTGAGACTGAATCGGACCGTGCTCACGGGCTGGTGCGCGGTGGGCGAAAACACGGTGCGGGTTGGATGAGCCCACGGGTGGACGTGGTTGTATGTACGTACTCGCCGCAGGCGGACCCCGTCCGCCCGGTGAACAGAGCAAGAAGGAGGATGTCTGTGAACGCCACACTTGAGACCCCGGAGTTGAACGCCACCCACCGCTGCGATGCCTGCGGTGCCCAGGCC
Organism: Kocuria sp. ZOR0020; assembly: GCF_000800955.1. Lineage (NCBI taxonomy): Bacteria > Bacillati > Actinomycetota > Actinomycetes > Micrococcales > Micrococcaceae > Kocuria > Kocuria sp. ZOR0020. Next base: position 363 of record NZ_JROX01000062.1, on the reverse strand, counting down.
TACGTCCGGGTCGTCCTCCAGTCCAGCGGCGGTGAGCTGCTGTTCTGCGCGCACCACGCCCGCGCCAACGAGGACAAGCTGCGCCCCATGGCTGCCACCTGGCAGGACGAGACAGAGCGCATCAACGCATGAGACCTGACCTGTTTGCATCCGGTGTGTGATGGAAACATATGTTGTGACAACGGTGGCCCGGTACGTGATGACGTACCGGGCCACCGCCATGTTCACGGGCAGCCAGAAGTTGGACTTCCCCTCCCCCCCTTCTTCCGCCGAGTAGGCCGTTTGATCGCCGATGGGTGCGGCGGTTTCAGGGGGTGAGTGCAACACCGGATTGATTGGTGGTGTTGTTCATGGGTGCTGCTG
>NZ_JROX01000452.1:0-242 GCF_000800955.1 Kocuria sp. ZOR0020 | reverse complement strand
ACATTAAATAAAGTCCGCCTTTCTCTTGATTTTAAGCTCTGCCTTACTTAAATTAACTAGCTCCATTTGACCTTTTTCAATTATACGAGTTCTGTATCGCTCAAAGTTCATTACAGGGAATAAGTTTAGTACAGTTGTACCCTTCCAGCCTTGATAAAATTCGTCATTTACATCTGTATTAATTAAAATATAATCTTGTACCTGTTCCGTCTTAAACACAATTGCAGTATATTCATTTCCAA
>NZ_JROX01000451.1:0-391 GCF_000800955.1 Kocuria sp. ZOR0020 | reverse complement strand
TCACCAACGCACCCGTGACAAGAACCTCATGCCCCACAACACCTAGTGACGCGCAAGAATGCGCCTCTGACGGTCGAAGGGCGCTGTTGGCTCATCGAGCGATGCCGCACGAGACCCATCGCCCACGCCGTGGCTGAGATGGGCCTCTCCCGTGCCTGCACAAGCAAGTGGGTCAACAGATGGCGGGCGCACGGTGAGCTCGGTCTGCTCGACCAATCCTCGACACCCCACCATGGCGCCGCCGCGTCCCCGGCGGCGGTAGTTGCCCAGATCGAGACGCGGCTCCACGAAGGACTGGAGTACCGGACCCCGGTAGAGGTCGAGGCTGCTTTCACTGAGGCCGACGTGACCGCGCCCGCGGTGCCCTGACCTCGGAACGAAACCCAGGGCG
>NZ_JROX01000450.1:0-214 GCF_000800955.1 Kocuria sp. ZOR0020 | reverse complement strand
CTATACCGGGCGCGGCGAACCCTGCACACGGGAGCTGACCTGCTCAACGACAAGCAGAACGACCGCCTGGACACCCTGTTCGCCGACGACGCCCACGTCGAGGTCGAGGTCACCTGGAGCGTCTACCAGCGCATGATCGCCGCCTACCGCCACGAGAACCGGCGCCACGGCCGCGAGCTAATGGTCAAACTGATCGACTCGGTCAGCCACGGCG
>NZ_JROX01000449.1:0-701 GCF_000800955.1 Kocuria sp. ZOR0020 | reverse complement strand
AATACCTGCATTGTATACCAACCTGCAAGCTCTTCATAGTTAAAATTATGTTTAAAGTATTCGTTAAGTTCTACACCGTATTCATTGGCATAGTGCCGATTCTTTTTAAAATTCAATTAGTACTCCTTTACATACTCATAGGCATATCCATATTTGTCTTCATTAAGCCCAAACCGCTTAGCTTCATCAATATTATCAGTCAAATGATGTTCATTTACATAGTAAAGTTTTTTATTTTCTTCTCCAATGGTAACAAGTTTGACGAATACTTTATACTTTTTAGGTTCTTTTTTAAACTTAATATATCCTTGTTTTTCTAACGATTCTAAAACACTTCTAATATCTGGTTGTGAAACAAAAACTTTATTATTAATTTCTAGAAGTACTTCTTCTATTGTTCCTTTTTTCAATTCTTCTTCTCCTGTGATTGATTGAATATGTTTATCAAAATAAGCTAACTCTTTGCCATTTTTATCTTTTAACCAAGTGGCGATAATGTGCTTCCGTGTTATGTCATGCTTAAGCATATCTATCATTTCTTCTTGACTTCTTTTATAGTATTCAAGCTCTCTGAAATCTCCGTTTGACCATTTAACGCATTGTATATATTTCATTAGATAATTCCTCCAAGCCATGTAATAAGCAACGTTGCGATTATACCTATCCAAGTGATAGCGATAAGTGTAAAGCCGACACCTGCA
>NZ_JROX01000448.1:0-403 GCF_000800955.1 Kocuria sp. ZOR0020 | reverse complement strand
TAGTGGCTGGAGTATTAAACGTTTTGAATTAGGTTAGTGGCTATCTAGCATAGCGAGGGGTTACTCTTGACCAGTAATAAGAAAATAAAAAAGCTTTATAATGGAGTCTTTACAACAAACAAGGACTTAATAGCACTAGAGGTCACGTCCATTGTAAATGGGTTGTTAGTGTATACCGCAAAAGAAAACTATCCGTTACTCTTGACGATATAAGAAGCTTAAAGAAATTGTTTGGTCTTTGCATATTTTTTCCTAAAGACTAAGGTGTACTGATTGACGGTGCTTAAATGTTATAGAGTTAACAGCCAAGCAATAGGGTGCAAGGTGACGGGAATGCCTTAGTTAAATGAGTGTCGCCAACTAACAGCCCTTTGTATCTAGCGAACATAGTATAATGGTAATG
>NZ_JROX01000061.1:0-28348 GCF_000800955.1 Kocuria sp. ZOR0020 | reverse complement strand
GTGGTGGGTTGCGCTGAAAGACTGGTTTCAGCGCAACCCACCACCGCTCAGTGCGATCACGGGCTCGGGCCTCAGACGGCCCTGAGCGGGATCACTTCTTGGACTGCAGCACAAGAGCCAGGCCGATGGCTGTCAGCCACGCGTCCTTGGACAGCGGGGTGCCCTCCTGGGACGGGCGGATGCCGTCTTCCTGGGTCATTTCGTCGTTGTTGAAGTACATGGTCAACATGCCGGCGGAGAACGCGGTCAGGGCGATTCCGGCCAGGCGCTTGGAGACGAACGGGGTCAACAGCAGGCCACCGATGGCAGCCTCAGAGATCCAGAGGAACTGACCAAAGGCCTTGGCGTCCCACTCCTTGAACTGGGGGATGCCGGTGGCGGCCATGCCCTGAAGGTGCTCGTAGACCTCCACCGGGGCGTCCTTCTTGCCCAGGCCGGACTGGAGCAGGTAGGCGCCGGAGACGCCGCGCAGGATTGCGTTGGACAAACGCATGCTGATGTCCTTTCACGTTTGGGGGAGGGCGTGATCCGCCCAATTTCCTCTCACGCTACCAGTTGGTAAGCCGCCTTTTTCCGATGAGTGCTGCACGTCATGGTTGGGCTCATCCGCACTCGTGTAGTCTTCACGGGTTGCACATGGCACTGCCCCCACGCGACCCGCCCCGCAGGATGCGGGGCTCAAAGCGTCGTCGTGAACTCTGTTGAACACAGGGGATGGGCAGGCAGCGCGTCGAACATTCCTTGGGCCGTCTCATTCGGCCTGGCTGAGACCAGCCACGACCCTCGGGAACCGCGGGGTCCACCGGAATCGGATCGGCGCACCCGGCAGGCACACATGCCGCCGGGACATCCGATCGAAAGTGCGAACTTCCTCTTGACTACCTTTGTTGACCTCGGCGTGCCCGAGGCCCTCTCCCGTGTCCTCTCCCAGCAGGGAATCACGGACGCTTTCCCCATCCAATCCAAGACCCTCCCGGATTCGCTGTCCGGGCGTGACGTCCTGGGCCGCGGCCGCACCGGCTCCGGCAAGACCGTCGCATTCTCCCTGCCGCTGGTGGCCCGCCTTGCGGGTCTGACACAAGGTGCCTCCAAGGCCAGCCGACGCCCCAACCGCCCCACCGGACTGGTGCTGGCACCAACCCGCGAACTGGCCACCCAGATCGACCGCACCGTGGCACCGCTGGCCAAGGCCGCCGGGCTGAACACCACCGTGATCTACGGCGGTGTGTCCCAGAAGCACCAGGAGCGTGCCCTGGCTGCCGGTGTGGACATCGTGGTGGCCTGCCCGGGTCGCCTGGAGGACCTGCTCAAGCAGGGGGTCCTGACCCTGGACGACGTTCGCGTGACCGTGATTGATGAAGCCGACCACATGGCTGACATGGGCTTTTTGCCCGTTGTCACCCGCATCCTGCAGCGCACCCCCCGCGAGGGCCAGCGTCTGCTGTTCTCCGCAACGCTCGATGGCGGTGTGGACGTGTTGGTCAAGAAGTTCTTGGACAACCCCGTGACCCACTCTGTGGACGAGCCCAAGGCCACCGTTTCCACCATGGAGCACCACGTGCTGGTGGTGGACGCGGAGGAAAAACAGCAGCTGATCGAAACCCTGGCCTCCGGCACCGGGCGCCGCGTGATGTTCACCCGTACCAAGTACCGGGCCAAGAAGATGGCCAAGAAGCTCTCCCAGGCCGGGCTGCCCGCCGTGGACCTGCACGGCAACCTGTCCCAGAACGCCCGTGACCGAAACCTGGAGGCCTTCTCCACCGGTGAGGTTCGGGTTCTGGTGGCCACCGACGTCGCCGCCCGCGGCGTGCACGTGGACGACGTCGAACTGGTGGTCCACATCGATCCCCCCGCCGAGCACAAGTCCTACCTGCACCGCTCGGGCCGTACCGCCCGGGCCGGTGCTGAGGGTCAGGTCATCACCATCTCCACCACGGAGGAGCAGCGTGACGTCCAGAAGCTCATGAAGCAGGCCGGCGTGACCGCTGAGATCTCCCAGATCAACCCCGGTTCGCCCGTGGTGGCGGAGCTGGTGGGGGAACGCGCCGAGCGCGTTGCCTACGCACCTCCGGCCAAGGACACCGGGGGATCGGGCCGCGGCGGGTCCAACGGTTCCGGCAAGAGTTCCACCAAGGGTGGCGGCGGAGGAAAGAACGCGGGCCGACAGTCTCAGCGGTCTGACCGTTCCGAACGCTCCGGCGGGCGTGGCCAGGGCGGTCGTGCATCCTCCGATGGTTCCCGTCAGGGTGGCCAGCACGGACGCGGGGGCCAGAACGGTCGCCGTGGTGAGGGTCGCGGACGGGATCAGAATCGCGATCAGAACCAGGGCCGTAATCGTGGCCAGGGCCGCAACGATCAGCAGTCACGGTCTGCTGCTGCAGGCTCCGGGGCGCGGCGTTCCTATTCCGCAGCCTCGGCTGTGAACCTGCATTCCGCAGGCGCCTCCGCGGTAGACCGTTCCACGCAGGCCGCGGCACGACGTCGTAACCGCCGTGCCGGTGCTGCCACCGGCGCCCCTTCCGGCCGCTGAGCCTCACGCTCACCGGGCGCGCCGTCGAAATCCCACCGGGCGACCGAGCTCCCTCAGCTTTTTTGATTTCCCACTCTGTGGCGCTTTGACCCGCCTGACCGTGGGGAATCGCGGAGTTCGTGGGGGCTGAGCAATCCGGTGGGGACTGAAAGCCCGCCTTCCGATTCCACTTGGGGAGAATCGGAGGGCGGGCTTTTCGCTGCCCTGAGCAGGCACCACGACGACGAACCCGTGGTCACCCAACCAATCGACAATGCTGGCCTGGGGTCGGCTGAAGTTTCAGTCAGTAGACTCAGCGGTACCTGTCTGACATGTGAAGGAGGCTGCCGTGTCCACCACCGCCAGTGTCGAGATCACCCGCCGTGAGCGGGAAGTGGCGGAAGCCATCCACTCTGGTGAGATGGAAGGTTTGCAAACCACCAGTGAGACTCGGGCTGATACAGGACAGTATGTTGCTGGTGAGATCAGCTTGACAGAGCTCGAGGCCCGGGTCCGGCGCCGGTACGGGATTGGTTGAATTCGTCGACCCTTACGTGGATCCATCCACCGGGGTGCTGAAGAACCTGGTTGACGCCCGCTTTCAAGCTGACCTGGACGCGGTTGAAGGTGACCTTGTGCCCGTCCGTACACTCCGGTTGAACCAGGATCCGCCGGAACCGACCGGTGACCTGTCTGAGTTGCGAGCGATTCATCGTTTCTTGTTCTCACCTATCTACGCCTGGGCAGGGGGATTGCGCACAGTTGACATTCGCAAAAACCTCCAGGGCGCGGACTTCTTTGTGCCTGTCCAGATGATTCAGCAGGTGGCCGGTATCGCAGCTGAGCATCTGCGGGCAGATGACTACCTCAGAGGCATGGGTCGCCCAACTTTCGTCGCCCGCCTGGCGCATCATTACGACCAGTTCAACTACATCCACCCCTTTCGCGATGGCAACGGTCGAACTCATCGCTGGTTTTGGGGGTGGATCGCTCGCGACGCCGGCTGGCAGTTGAATTGGCGCGCGGTGACTGGTGCAGCCAACGATTCTGCATCACGCGCTGCGGCCGAGCACCAGGATCTTGGACCACTCATTGCAATGTTCGATCAAGTCGTTGTGAGGCACGACGACGACGGCGGGGCTAGGTCACACGGTGTCGGCTAGGGACCTGTAGAGGGATCCAGGAGCTCAAAGGCGCGGTCGCACATGAAGGTGAAACGCGCCTGTGGGTCACCGAATTCAGGCCCCAGTTGGTTGAAGATCTCCGAGGACAGAGAACCCAGGACCAGGTTCCATGCCGCTACGGCGCGGGCTACGGACTCGGCGGGGAGACCCGCCACCAGGGGGTCATCCAGTAGGCCCCGGACAGCCGCGGGAGCCAGGTCTGAGGTGCTGGATCGCGGGTTGGTAGCGTGAGCTCTGATTGCGGACGACGCATCGCCCTGCACGTCTCTGACAAGGCCCGCAACCAACGCAAGGACTCGGGTGCCGGCGTGATTGGTGACCTCACCGGGTGCGCGATAATCGGGCACCGGTGAACCGTACAGGAGCGCGTAGTCGTGGGGGTGGGTCACGGCCCAGTGGCGAAAGGCGGAGGTCATCGCTTGCCAGCGCGCGTGGTGATCCAATCGCTGTGCTTCTGCCTCGGCTGCTTCCACGGCATCCCCCAGTTCATTGAAGGATTCGACGATCAAAGCGGTCAAGAGTTCATCACGGTTGGCGGTGTAGCGGAACAGTGCGGAGGGGGCCATGTTCATGTCACGGGCCATGGCGCGCAGCGACAACGCGGCGGCGCCATGTTCGGCCAGGTGGGACCGAGCGGTGGCCATCAGTCGAGCGTGGATTTCAGCTCGGTTCTGCGCGCGTTTTCCGCTCGGCGTCCGGGTGTTCACCCCACGAGCATAAAACCGCTGTCCAGCAACCACACAAAATGCGAACAGTGTTCTTGATTTTGGCGCCAACCCCGTGCACTATTCGAGAACAGTGATCACGCTTTAGGGGGCGGCCATGAAATACGTAGGAGTGGTTGGGGCTGGGGCCATAGGCCGTCTGACCGCTGCGGAGCTGGTACGCCGTGGACACAGGGTCACCATGATCAGTCGTTCCGGTCATCAGGCATCCCCCGATCAATGGGGGGCCTGGGCGGTTGATGCCCGCAACGGTCACGAATTCGCCCGCGCGTTGAAACGTGACATGGGCCTGTGCGACGTCGTCGTGAATGCGGTGAATCCGGTCTCCTACACCCGATGGGAGCGGGACTGGCCGCCCATGGCCCAAGGAATTGCCGATGCATGTGCCACGTTGGGCGCCGGGCACCTGATGGTGGGCAACCTCTACGGTTACGGATCCGTGAGCGGGTCGATTGCGGAAACCCGGCAGATGGACCCCTACGGGGTCAAGGGGCGGGTTCGCGCCCGAATGTGGGTTGACGCGTTGAGAGATCACCGCGCTGGGGGCGCGCCCGCTGTGGAGGTACGGGCCTCCGACTACTTCGGGGCAGCAGCCAGGCCGGGGGTCAGCCTGCTCATGGACTACGTGATTCGTCCGGTTCTGCGTGGCACGACCGCCTGGGTTCCGGTGGGAGACCTGGATGCTGAGCACTCCTGGACCTACCTGCCGGACATCGCCCGACTTGTGGCGGACCTGGTGGAGTCCGACACCGGTGGCCACCGCTGGGGGCGGGCATGGCACGTTCCCACCTCGGCTCCGCGCGCCATGCGGGCGGTTGCCCAGGACACCGCGCGATTGATGGGTGAGCGGGCCGGTGTGGTGCGGCGGGTGCCGCGAGCGATCATGGCAGCGGCTCGGATTCACCCGCTGGTGCGCGCTCTTGATGAAACCCGGCACCAGTTCGAATCACCGTGGATGTTGGACTCCACAGCGGCCCAGGTGGAGTTCGGGTGGTCGCCAACTCCGTGGGAGGAAGCGCTGGGGCGCACGGTACGGGAGCTGACGGCGGGGCAGTGAGGCCGCTCAGCAGCCCGTGCGGACCGGAGCTCCAGTGGTCAGCCGCTCACGGCCAGTTGACGGTCAGGATCTCCCCGGCTGGACGCCGGGTGGCCCCGTATTCCAATTTCTGCTCCGGCGGGCCGTCAGCCCGCGGCAGGTCCGGGATCAGGGGGCCGATCTGACGGATGCGTTCCAGGGTGACCTCCGTGTGAGCCTCGACCGGCACGAATCCCGGTTCCGGTTCCACGGGCTTGTCGCCCGGAACAAGGATCACGGGCATTCCGGCTGCAACAGCTGACTGGGCGCCGGCCTGGGAGTCCTCCAGCGCAATGCAGTCCTCGGCTGCGCACATCAGGCGCTCGGCGGCCATCTGGTACGGCTCTGCGGCGGGCTTGGGGTTCTCCACGTCCTCACGGGAGACTACGGCACGAATGTTCTCCGTCAGGGCGGCTGCCGTGGTGGTGACCACCGAGGCCAGGGCGTTGGTGACCAGGGCTGCCGGGATGCGTTCGTGGCGCAGTTCCTCCAGCAGTTCGGGGATGCCGGGGATCAAGGGGACGTCGTCGCGGATGGAGTCCACCACATGCGCCCCGATCCGCTCGGTGATCTCCTGGACGCCGCCCTCGGCGCCGCGGTCCACCATCATCTGAGCGGAGAACTGCACGGTCTGACCCAACCCCGCGTGATCGTCCTCGGTGGTCCAGTCCTGCCCGAATTCGGTGGCCACGGCTCGCTTGGCTGTGGCCCATTCGGGTTCGGTGTTGACCGCGGTTCCGTCGTGGTCCAGCAGCACGGCCTTGGGCCAGGAGGAGCGCTGCGGGTCCAACCACTGTAGCAGGGACAGCGTCACCTGACGGTGGTCGTTGACGTGCACGGTGCCCTGGTCTGCATCCACGGCAACAGCCCCGGGCAGCACCACAACGGTCATGCCGGCGGCCTGAGCCGCAGCCACACCGGACGGGGAGTCCTCCAGCACCACACATTCGGTGGGGTCAACGCGCAGTCTGCGGGCCGCTTCCAGGTACCCCTCAGGGGAGGGCTTGGGTGCCACTCCGCCTTCGGCTTCTTCATTGCCGATCACGACGTCGAACAGCCCCTCCGGGGCCAACATGGCCGTGTGTTCACCCATCTCACGAGCAGCATTGGTCACGATCGCGGTGGGCAGTCCCGCGTCTGCGATCTCCTGCAGCAGCTCGGGCATACCGGCAATCAGTTCAAGCGGGGTGGCCCGGACTTCTTCCTCGGAAACCTTGAGCAGCCCGGTGATCAGGGCGTCGTCGTCGAGTTCGGTGACCCCGTTGGCGCGCAACCGGTCCACGGTCACGCGGGCGGGAAGGCCGATGGTGGCCAGGGTGTCGGCCTCGTCCCAGGTGCCACCGTTCTCTGCGGCGAACCGCGCTTTGGCCCGTCCCCAGATGGGTTCGGTGTCCACGAGCGTGCCGTCGTGATCGAAAAGGACTGCCTGGGGAAAAGTGCGCGGCGACATGGCCTCCACCCTATCGGCCCCGATGGTGCCTTTCAGTATTCGTTGCAGCGGCTGGCTTCACGGATGAGCCCCAGTCCAATTCACGACGACGCCCGGTGGGTCAGCGGGCCGTGTCCCAACACTTCGTGGTCCACGTGGGCTGATGGCTCCAGCTGGAAGGTGGCGTGTTCCACCGCCACGGGGAAGTGCTGTGCTGCACAGGCCTGCAGGGCATCCAGGATGCGCGGCGCACCGCCGTCGTGAAACGCGCTGTCCTCAATCACCACGTGGGCTGTCAGCACCGGAACCCCGGTGGCCACCACGGAGGCGTGGAGATCATGCACGGCCAGCACGCGGGGGACTGTTTCCAGGTGGGCCGCAACCTGATCCAGATCCAAACCGCGCGGAGCCGATTCCATGAGCACTGACCCTGATTCCCGCAGGATGCGGGTGGCGCGGGGAATGATCAGAAGAGCAATGGCCATGCCGGCCACGGCGTCGGCCCCGGTCCAGCCGGTCCAGGCGATCGCCACGGCGGCAATGATCACAGCCACGGATCCCAGGGCGTCATTGAGGACCTCCAGGAACGCGGCCTTCATGTTCAGAGAAGCTTCCCGGGCGGTGGTGAGCACCAGCAGGGAGGCGATGTTGGCCAGCAATCCCACCGCGCCGATCACGCCCAGCAGCACCACGTTGAACTCATTTGCCGGGGTGGGGTTGAGCAGGCGCTGGACACCCTCCGCCAGTGCGTAGATGCCCACTGCCATCAGAACGGTGGCCTGGACGCCTGCGGCGATGATCTCGGCGCGCAGCCACCCCCAGCTGCGGCGGGCCGAGCGTGGGCGGGTGATCAGGATGGAGGCCGTCAGGGCCATGAGCAGACCGATTGAGTCCACGGCCATGTGCGCGGAGTCCACCAGCAGTGCCAGGGAGCCGGTCAGGACCGCGCCCACCACTTGGGCCAGCAGCACTGTGGTGGTGATGGCAAAAGCGATGCCCAGGCGGGTGCGGGAGGAGCGCGCCACGTCATGCGAATGCCCGTGCCTGTCTCCATGGCTGTGGTCCGTGGCTGAATGCACGGCCGGCGCGCTACGACGTGATGCTTCCCCACATGACATATTAGAAAAATAGCATATGTTGCGTGGAGTGAGGCAGGTGCCGGCCGGTCGGGATGGCCGGCGGTGCTGCCGATGTGACGCTGCAATCGGCGCACGGGCTCCAGGTTCGTAGACTTGAACCATGCCCACCGAGTCCCCGGTCGAATCAACCCCCGCTGAGCACGCCGGAGGCCGTGAGTCCACGCAAAGTTCTTCAGTGGTGTTCACGGATCGCCGTGGAACGGTGGTTCAAAAAGTTGTCCCAGTGTTGGCCCCGGTCATGCCGCTGGTGTTGGCTGCGTGGCTGGTGCTGGCATCCGTACCGCTGGGTGGCCCGGGGGGCAGGGCGCTGATCTGGCTCGGAGTGCTTGCCGCACCTTTGGGTGTTCTGCTGTGGATCTCCGGGGCATTGGTCCTTGCCGAGCGGGCCTACCACCGTCCCGCATACGCTCGCCCGGTGACCACCGTGCTGATCGTGTGCGCCTGGGTGGGTGCGGTGGTGCTCGGCTTCTTCCTGCCCGATCTGATTGACGGGCGGGGGCAGTCCCTGTTCACGGCTGCGGCCGGACCCGATTCCGTGGGACTGAGCGCAGGATTCGCCAACACGCTGGGTGTGCTGACCTTTGCAGCAGCGGCAGGCTCGGTGGTCAGTGCCGCGTTGGATGTACGTTCCACCAAGGCTCGTTTGCGCGGAGACGTTGTGGAACTGGACCCTGAGGAGGAAGACCGCCTGCGGCAGCAGTGGGTCAACTCCTTCCAGGACCCAGCTGACTTTGCCCGCGAGTACGGAGATCCCCGGTGAACGGCATCCGCAAGGCTCTGCGGGACGGACTGGTGCCGCCACCGCCGAGCGCCGAACCCGTCAAGCACCGGGACGCCGGTGTCTGGACCATTCCCAATCTGTTCACGCTGCTGCGGTTCCTGCTGATCATCCCAGCGGTGATCTCCATCTTCTACATCGACGAACGCCCCTGGCTGCCCCTGACGTTGGTGGCCGTGTTCAGCTTGACGGACTGGGTGGACGGATTCCTGGCCAGGCTGCTGGATCAATACAGCGCGATCGGCGCCAAGTTCGACCCCTTGGCCGACCGCCTGGGACTGGGGCTGGTGGTCATCGCCCTGGCCTGGGAGGGGCTGCTGCCGTGGTGGGCCATCGTCATCATCGCCACCGTGGACCTGTTCCTGCTCTTCTTCATCCTCCTGATGGACGCGCACCAGGCCATGCGGGTCAACTGGATCGGCAAGTTCCGCACCGCCCTGACCATGGTGGGTGTGGTGGCCGTGCTGGCCGGCCCGGCCTTTGCCCAGCCGGTGTTGAGCACCATCGGGGTGCTGTGCGTGGAGGTCGGTGCCTTCCTGCACATCATCACCGGAGTCCAGTACGCCCGGTTGGCCTGGCTCGGGAGGCGACGTTTCCGCTGAGAACCGTCAGGGTTCAAGGCCGGTGAGCTCAGGGGCCATCAGGCGCGCAGCCACATGGCGTACTGCGTGACTGCCCGGGAATCCACCACCTCCTGGTGCAGGGTGAATCCGTGGCGTTCGTAGAGGCGGCGACTAGCCGGAGTGGTTGATTCCAGGGCCACCGATGTGCCTGCGGCGCGTTGCAATCCGTGGCGCAGCAGTTGTGTCCCGGCGCCCAGACCTTGTGCCGCAGGGCTGACGGCCAACATCTCCAGATGCCAATGCGGTTCGGGCGGGCGGGCGGCCACCACGAGTTCGTGATCTGCTGCAACCTGTTCGGCATCCAGCTGGTGGGTGCTGACAAACAGCTCCTCCAGCTCCTGCGACTGCTCAGGCGCCAGTGGCGGACTCCATTGGGCCACACCCACAATTCGGCCGTCGTCGTCCCCGGTGCCCTCGCCGGTGGTCACCACGACGACGTCGATGTTCTGGTGGGCCAAACCATGTTCGCGCAGTGCTCGCTGTTGGTATTGCGCTGCCTCGGGTGAGCCGATGGCTGCAGCTGGGATGTGCCCCAGGGTCCAGGGGTCCTGCGCAAAGGCATCCAACAGAATCTGTGCAGCCGCTTCAATGTCCGCCTCCGTGGCTGCCCGGACCGTGGTTGTGGGTGCTGCAGACGTGGGCTGGCTGGCTTGCTCACTGTATGGGCGGGGATCAGTGGGGGAGGTCATGGTCATCGAGTTTAGGTTCGGGGTCAGACGGCACCGAGCTCGTGAGGATCCACCATCGGAAAGCTCAGTGCATCTAGCGAAAGAAAGTTGATACAGGTAAACTCAAGTATGAACCTCACGGCCTCAGCACCTGGGGCCCACAACAGTCAAGGAGTGACATGGACACCAAACTCACCACGCGCTCGCAGGAGGCCGTCAGCGCTGCTGCCACTGAGGCATCCACGGCGGGCAATCCGCACATTGAACCCGTCCACCTGCTCAAGGCGCTGGTGGACCAACGCGACGGCGTTGCGGACGCCGTCCTGCAAGCTGCCGGTGTGAATGTGGCCGGGCTGGCCACCAAGGCAGCCCATGCCGTTGCGGCACTGCCGTCGGCATCGGGGTCCACCACGGCGCAGGCACAGTTCAACCGCGGCACGCTGCAGGTGATCCAGGCTGCGGAGAAGTTCGCCCAGGGCCTGGGGGATGAATACGTCTCCACCGAACACCTCCTGATGGGTCTGGCCCAGGTGGACAGCCCCGCCTCCCGTGTGCTGATGGAAGCCGGTGCCACGGAGCAGGTCATTCGGGACACCATCCCGGCCGTGCGTGGAGACCGCCGGGTGACCAGTCCGGACCCGGAAGGAACTTTCCAGGCACTGGAGAAGTACGGCACGGATCTGACCGCCATTGCCCGTGAAGGCAAGTTGGATCCGGTGATCGGCCGCGATTCGGAGATCCGCCGAGTGGTTCAGGTGCTCTCGCGCCGGACCAAGAACAACCCGGTGCTGATCGGTGAACCGGGGGTGGGCAAAACCGCCGTCGTGGAAGGTCTGGCGCAGCGCATGGTGGAGGGGGATGTCCCGGAGACCCTGCGCGGCAAGACTCTGATCTCCCTGGACCTGGGGTCCATGGTGGCCGGGGCCAAGTACCGCGGTGAGTTCGAGGAACGCCTCAAGGCCGTCCTGGATGAGATCAAGGGCTCGGAAGGCCAAGTGGTGACCTTCATTGACGAGCTGCACACCGTTGTGGGGGCCGGTGGCTCCTCGGACGGTTCCATGGATGCCGGCAACATGCTCAAGCCCATGCTGGCCCGCGGCGAGCTGCGTCTGATCGGTGCCACCACGCTGGATGAGTACCGGGAGAACATCGAGAAGGACGCAGCCCTGGAACGCCGTTTCCAGCAGGTCTACGTGGGTGAGCCTTCCGTGGAGGACACCATTGCCATCCTGCGCGGGCTCAAGGAACGTTACGAGGCCCACCACAAGGTCCAGATCGCCGATTCCGCTCTGGTGGCCGCGGCCTCGCTGTCCAACCGGTTCATCCCGGGCCGCCAGTTGCCGGACAAGGCCATCGACCTGGTGGATGAGGCCGCCTCCCGTCTGCGGATGGAGATCGACTCCGCCCCTGAGGAGATCGACCAGCTGCGCCGCCAGGTGGACCGGCTGACCATGGAGGAACTGGCACTGAAGGACGAAACCGATCCAGCATCGGTGGAGCGCCTGGAAGCACTGCGCAAGGACAAGGCGGACAAGCAAGCTGACCTTGACGCCCTCAACGCGCGGTGGGAACAGGAGAAGGCCGGTCTGAACCGGGTGGGGGATCTCAAGGCCAAGATCGACGAACTGCGCTCTCAGGCCGAACGTGCCCAGCGCGGCGGGGATCTGGGGGAGGCCTCCCGTCTGCTCTACGGGGAGATCCCGGCTCTGCAGAAGGAGCTGGATCTGGCTCAGGAGCAGGAAAACGCGGAGGAGGCTGACCACGAGTCCATGGTCTCCGAGGAGGTCACCGCGGACGACGTCGCAGAGGTCATCTCTGCCTGGACCGGGATTCCCGCCGGGCGCATGCTGCAAGGTGAGACGGAAAAACTGCTGCACATGGAGCAGCGCCTGGGCCAGCGGTTGATCGGCCAGACGCAGGCCGTGGTGGCCGTGGCGGACGCCGTTCGGCGCTCCCGGGCCGGGATAGCAGATCCGGACCGTCCCATCGGCTCTTTCCTGTTCCTGGGACCCACGGGCGTGGGCAAGACCGAGTTGGCAAAGTCCCTGGCGGAATTCCAGTTCGACGACGAACGTGCGCTGATCCGCATCGACATGTCCGAGTACGCGGAGAAGCACTCCGTGGCGCGCCTGGTGGGAGCCCCTCCCGGTTATGTGGGTTACGAGGAAGGTGGCCAGCTCACGGAGGCCGTGCGGCGTCGTCCGTACTCCGTGGTGTTGCTGGATGAGGTGGAGAAGGCACACCCGGAGGTCTTCGACATCTTGCTGCAGGTGCTCGACGACGGCCGGCTGACCGATGGGCAGGGGCGCACCGTGGACTTCCGCAACACCATCCTGATCCTGACCTCCAATCTGGGCAGCCAGTTCCTGGTGGACCAGAGCATGGATGAGGATGCCAAGAAGGAAGCGGTCATGAATGTGGTGAACGTGTCCTTCAAGCCGGAGTTCCTGAACCGGTTGGATGAAGTCATCATGTTCGACCCCTTGAGCACGGAGGACCTGTCCAAGATCGTGGACATACAGGTCCGTCACCTGGGGCAACGGTTGGCCCAGCGGCGTCTTCAGCTGGACGTCAACCCCGCAGCCACCGAGTGGCTGGGTCTGGCCGGTTACGACCCCGCTTACGGTGCCCGGCCGCTGCGTCGGCTGGTGCAGCGTGAGATTGGCGACAAGCTGGCCAAGGGGATTCTCTCCGGGGCCATCGTGGACGGGGACACCGTGCGGGTGGATGTCAACCCGGACGTTGCCGCTGACGGACTGCTGGTGACAGCCGGCGATGCACCCGGCAGTCCTTCAGGTGAGACCTCCCAGGAGGACTGAAGCAGGGGCGGCTCGGCGCCCTGGGTTTTCGTGGATTGCGAAAGCCACGGGAGTCGAGCCGCGCCGCGTGAGCGTGTACGCTGGGGCCACGACACAGACTGACAACACACCGGGGCCGTATCGTGTACCAAACGTACCGCCGACCGGGACCGAGAGACAGAGGGGGTCACGCTCATGGGGCGCGGCCGTCAAAAGGCGAAGGCAACGCGACAGGCGCGGGAGATGAAGTACTTCAGCCCGCAGACCGATTACTCCGCCCTGCAGCGGGAATTACGGCAGTCCGGCAACAGCGGACCTGCCGTGGCTCCCTACCAGGATGACTTCGCCGAGGGTGATGACTACTCGGAGGACTCGGGGTACGACTCCGACGACGACTACCGTTGAGTCGCTCTGACACGAAGGGGCCGGATCCATCACGGATCCGGCCCCTTCTGCATGCCGGCCCCTGCACATCCGGCGCGTGCCGCGATGATCAGGCCAGGTGCAGGTGCAGGTGCGTTTCAGCGGCTCACGATGCGTAGTCACCCACCATGTGAACCACTCCACCGTCCACGCCCTTGGCACCCTGGACCCAATCGGGGCCATCCCCCACGCCTGCGGCATCCGTGGTCTCCACGGTGCCCAAGATCCACGATGGGACCCCGCGTGCTTCCAGGTGCTTGACGGCGGCCTCCGCCACGGAGGGGTCCACCACCGCGATCATGCCAACCCCCAGGTTCAACGTGCGTTCCAGGTCGGCCAGGGGGACGTTGCCCAGGGTGGAGACCAGTTGGAAGACCGGGGGCAGAGACCATGTGGCACGGTCCACCGTGGCCGTCAGACCTGTGGGCAGCACACGCGCCAGGTTGGCTGCCAGGCCGCCGCCGGTCACGTGAGTGAAGGCCCGGACACCGGCACCTGTTGCCCCGGAGGAGTCATTGACGGGGAAAGTCTGGGCAAGATCCAGGACGTCGGCCGCGTAGACCCGGGTGGGTTCCAGAAGTTCTTCACCCAGGGTGCGGCCCAGCTCAGGGACGTCGTGGTCCAGGGACCAACCGGCCACACTGACCACACGGCGCACCAGGGAATACCCGTTGGAGTGCAGACCGGAGGAGGCCATGCCGATCAGCACGTCTCCGGCCTTGACCCGCTGCGGGCCCAGCAGTTCGTCGGCTTCGATCACTCCGGTGGCCGCCCCGGCGATGTCGTACTCATCCGGGCGCAGCAGGCCCGGGTGTTCTGCGGTTTCCCCACCCACCAGGGCAGTGCCGGCAGCGGAGCAGGCACTGGCGATGCCGCGAACGATGTCCGCCACCCGCTCCGGGACCACCTTGCCGGTGGCGATGTAGTCGGTCATGAACAGCGGCTTGGCGCCCACCACCACGATGTCGTCCACCACCATGCCCACCAGGTCCCAACCGATGGTGTCGTGGATGTCCAGGGCCTGGGCAATCGCCACCTTGGTTCCCACGCCGTCCGTGGAGGTGGCCAGATAGGGCTTGCGGTAACCCACCAGGGCTGAGGCGTCAAAGAGACCGGCGAAACCGCCCACACCGCCGATCACCTGATCCGTGTGGGTGGCCTTGACCGCCGACTTCATCAGTTCGACGGCGCGGTCACCGGCCTCGACGTCCACCCCCGCCTGGGCGTAGGTGATGGTCTGCTGGGAGGGTGCGGAATCGGTCACCGAGGGTTCCTCACTGGTTGGGCTGTTCGGCAAGTTGGGCATCCGAAGCGGGAACGGGTGGTTTACGGCGGGCCGCCACCACGGATTTGCCCAGGTCTTCGGCGGCAGGAAGCTCCGTGGGGTAGCGACCGGAGAAGCATGCCGTGCACAGTTCATGGGGCTCTTGCTCGGTGGCTTCCACCATGCCCTCTTGGGAGATGTAACCCAGTGAGTCAGCACCCAAGGATTCCCTGATGTCCTCCACGGCCAGGCCGTTGGCAATCAACTCGGCACGGGAGGCAAAGTCGATTCCGTAGAAACACGGCCACTTGATGGGCGGAGAGGAAATGCGCACGTGGATCTCCGCTGCCCCAGCTTCACGCAGCATGCGGACCAGGGCGCGTTGGGTATTGCCCCGCACGATCGAGTCATCCACCACCACAAGGCGCTTGCCGGCCACCACGGACTGCAGAGGATTCAGCTTGAGTCGAATGCCCAGCTGGCGGATGGTGTCCGAAGGCTGGATGAAGGTGCGGCCCACGTAGGCATTTTTGACCAGACCGTTGCCGAACGGGATCCCGGAGGCCTCCGCGTACCCGATGGCAGCCGGTGTCCCGGATTCGGGGGTTGGCATGACCAGATCGGCCTCCACCGCGTGCTCGCGGGCCAACTGGCGGCCCATCTCGACCCGGGACTCATAGACCGAGCGGCCGTGGATGGAGGTGTCCGGGCGGGCCAGGTAGACGTATTCGAACACGCAGGCGGCTCGGCGAGTTTCCGCAAAGCGCTGTGACCGCAGCCCGTCCTCGTCAATGGCCAGGAACTCACCGGGCTCCACCTCCCGAACAAAGGAGGCGCCCACGATGTCCAGGGCAGCCGTTTCAGAAGCCACCACCCAGCCGCGTTCCAGGCGTCCCAGCACCAGGGGGCGGATTCCCTGGGGATCCCGTGCCGCGTAGAGGGTGTGTTCATCCATGAAGGTCAGGCAGAAAGAGCCCACCAGCTGCGGAAGCAGTGCCATGGCGGCTTCTTCCAGGGACCCATGGGGGTGTTCTGCCAGAAGGGAGGTGACCAGAGCGGTGTCCGTGGTGTTGCCCATGGCCATCTCACCACGGGACGGGAAGCCCGATTTGTCGATCAGGGAGTCGTAGAGCTCAGCAGAGTTGGTCAGATTCCCGTTGTGGGCCAGGGCAACAGTTCCGTGCGGGGTGGCTCCCAAGGTGGGCTGGGCATTGGCCCAGTTGGAACCGCCCGTGGTGGAGTAGCGGCAGTGTCCCACGGCAATGTGGCCGGTCAGGGTGTTGAGCGTGGATTCGTCGAAAACCTGGGAGACCAGGCCCATGTCCTTGTAGACGTTGATCCGGGAGCCTGTGGAGGTAGCGATTCCCGCGGATTCCTGTCCACGGTGCTGCAGCGCGTAGAGGCCGTAATAGGCCAGTTTGGCCACGTCCTCACCCGGCGCCCACACGCCGAACACACCACATTCGTCCTGGGGTGATTTCTCACCAGGGAAGGTTTCGAAGCTCAGCTTTCCATCAGGGCGCGCCACGGGCTCATTCTTTCACGCCAGATTCCGAATCGGGCACCTGAGCGTGACGATTGTTTTCAGGGGCATGCTCGGCCGTGCGGCGCACGACGCGTTCGCTGGCATGTGCCTCCACGCGAGTTTGCACTTCCTGGGCCCGCTTGAGTGACACACGATCGAGAATCAGGGCGACGACGGCGCCCACGGAGAAGCCCAGTAGCGTGAAAATGGCGATCATGTAGCCCACCACCTGGCCGGTGGTGAACATGGCGTTGCCTGAACCCAGCACTCCCACCAGCATGCCCACCACTGCTCCCAGGGCCCCGCCAAGAATCAGGAACACCGGCAATTTGGGTGCCCGGCGATAGGACATGACCTCCGTGTATTGCTGTTGCTGCTCACCGTGCTGGTGCGATTGCTGCGTGGCTGGTGGCTGCGGATTGGGGTCGGCGGGGTGGCTTGCTGGGACCATGGTTTCCACCCTAACGCGATTCACGGGCCGCAGATCCGGCCCGCCAGCGCCTGTGCAGGGAGTTCTCAGCTGGTTTGTGGCAATCCTCAGGCCTGCGTGCGGGTGGGCCCGGAGAACAAGGGAAGGACCTGCTCCAGTCCGGCCCGCGTCCCGGAGGCGTTGACGGCACCTGTGGCCAGAGCTTGGTCCCATGTCAGTTCTCCCGTGACCAGTTGCAGCCACGTGGTGGCATCGGTCTCCACCACGTTGGGTGGAGTACCGCGGGTGTGCCGTGGACCTGGAATGCACTGGGTCACGCCAAACGGTGGCACGCGCACTTCAACACTGTTGCCGGGAACCCGCTCACCCAGCTCTTCCAGGCTGAACCGGACAGCGGTGGCCAGGGTCTTGCGGTCCACCCCTTGCCGTGGGGCAGCCGCAGGATCCCGGGGCTGCTCATCCACCACGCCTTCTTGTGCGCGACGCCATGACGCCAGGGCCAAGGTTCCGTCCGCTGGGTCCACTCGACGCCGGCCCATCAGACGGCGGTCTTTCCGGCCAGGTCATCGATGGCCTGCAGGGTGGCTGTACTGAGGGCAAATCTGCCTGCACTCTGTGCTCCGCCGGTCACAGACGGAGTGAAGCGCTCGGCAACCGCACGGGCCGCACCGGCTTCCACGGCGCCGGCGGCGATCAACAGTTCCAGGCACACCAGGTGATTGGTGCGTCCGCTGCCGTCCAGGGACTTGAGGACCACGGAGATTCCGGACTGGGTGGCCAGGCACAGCACGCCTTCCGCACCGAACTTGGCCAGCACCCCCAGGTCCTCCATGACCACGGTGTTGGCGCGGTCCGGGGCGTGCACGTATTCGGGGTAGTCCAACATGGCGGTGGCCACCGTGGCCAGGCGGAAATCAGCCCGGATGTTGTAGGCGGCCGCCCCCAGTGCTGAGTACATCCGTCCCAGAGCGGCCAAGGACACCGCAGGAAGTGGAGCCCCGCAACCGTCCGTTCCCACCACGGCGGGTTCTTCACCGGCGTACTCGGTGACGGCGGCCACCACCGCCTGCTGCAGCGGGTGGGCCGGGTCCAAATAGGTGGCCGTGTCCCACTGACTCTCCGCACAGGCGGCCAGGAACGCCGCATGTTTGCCCGAGCAGGGGTAGTTGAGGGGGGAGCCGCCGTCGTCGGTCGATGCCGGGCGTCCGCGGCGGTCGGCTGCGGGGCAGGACAGGGCGGATTCATCCAATGCCACCTTGGCCAGAATGCTGCGCACGGAATCCAACTGTGCATCCGTGGCCTGGTGTGAACCGGAGGCCACGGCAATCTGATCCCACTGGATGGGCGCCCCGTTGCTCAAGGAGACAGCAGTTTGGAACGGCTTGAGAGCAGACCGGGGGAACATGGGGGCCTGGACGTCTCCCAGCGTCGCCAGGATTCCATCCGGGCCCGTGACCACGGCGGCACCCAGGTGACGGGACTCCACCAGTCCGCTGCGCTGAAGGTGGGCCAACTCCACGGCGCCATCCGTTGTGAGTCCGGGCAAGGGTGCATCAGTGGGGGAGTGCTGCGTGGTCATGCAACCAGTATCCAGCACGTGTCTGCCCAACCCCAGGGAGGGCCTGCGGCAACTAGGCTGTTGAGTGTGAAAACTCTGGTGATCGGTCCCGGCGGTCGTGAACACGCCATTGTCCGTGCGCTGCTGCGCGATCCCGGTGTGGAGGAGGTTCACGCAGCCCCAGGCAATGCCGGCATGGCTCAAGACGTTCCGGTCCACCCACTGGACACCACAGATCCTCAGGCCACCGTGGAGCTGGCCCGCTCACTGGCCGCTGACCTCGTGGTGGTGGGACCAGAGGTACCCCTGGTGGCGGGGGTGGCGGATGCCCTGCGAGAGGCCGGGTTTCCGGTGTTCGGCCCGTCCGCCCAGGCGGCCGTCCTGGAGGGCTCCAAGTCATTCGCCAAGGAGATCATGGCAGCAGCCCAGGTTCCCACCGCCGCTGCCCGCACCTGCTTCACAGCACAGGAAGCCGCTTCCGCTCTGGAGGAGTTCGGCGCCCCGCACGTGGTCAAGGACGACGGCCTGGCGGCAGGCAAGGGAGTGGTGGTCACCTCTGACCGTCAGGTGGCCATGGACCATGCAGCAGCGTGCTTTGCCGCTGGTGGGCACGTGGTGATCGAAGAATTCCTGGACGGCCCAGAAGTCTCCTTGTTTGTGCTGTGTGACGGTTCGGATGTGGTTCCACTCTCCCCGGCGCAGGACTTCAAGCGCATTTTTGATGAGGACCAGGGCCCCAACACCGGTGGCATGGGTGCCTACACGCCCCTGGACTGGTTGCCGGATGGGTTTGTGGACCAGGTGGTCCAGACGGTGGCCCGCCCTGTGGTGCAGGAGATGGCACGTCGGGGCACTCCGTTCAACGGGGTGCTCTACTGCGGATTGGCCGTGACCTCACGGGGAGTGAAGGTCATCGAGTTCAACGTCCGGTTCGGAGACCCGGAGACCCAGTCTGTCCTGGCACGGTTGGAGTCCCCGCTGGGGCAGGTGCTGTTGGATGCAGCCAACGGAGAACTGGGATCCAGCGGGCATGTTCCGTTGCAATGGAATCCGCAGGCCTCGGTGAACGTCGTCGTCGCATCTGAGGGTTACCCCGAATCCTCCCGCAAGGGAGACGTGATCACGGGACTGGAGGCAGCCGCAGCAGTGGACGGCGTGGCCGTGTTGCACGCGGGCACGGCCTTCAACCACGATCACCAGGTGGTGGCCGACGGTGGGCGGGTGCTCTCCGTGGTGGCACTGGGGGAGAACCTGGACCAGGCACGGGAACGGGCCTACCGCCGGATCCAGGAGATCGGTCTGGAAGGATCCCAGCACCGCACGGACATTGCGTTGAAAGCTGCTCGCGGAGAAATCACCGTGGCACAACTTGGGCAGGAGTGATGAACTTGAGCACCCAGAAACCCACCTCCGTCCTTGCCGACGGCCGCCCAGAACACCCGGTCTTTACCGGGCACCCCGCGCCCCCTGAACTTCAGGGGTGGAAGCACGTCTACTCCGGCAAGGTCCGCGAACTCTACGTTCCGGAGGACGACCGCATGGTGGCCATGGGCACCTCCGTGGACGACAACGCCGAATACCGCGCCGGTTGCGTCCTGGTGTTGGCCACGGACCGTCTTTCCGCCTTTGACCAAGTCCTGGCCACGGAGATCCCGGACAAAGGCATAGTGCTGACCCAGATGTCCCTCTGGTGGTTCAACCAACTCTCCGAGGTTCCCAATCACGTCTTGAGCACAGGTGTCCCGGAAGAGGTCCAGGGACGGGCCATGATCTGCAAGAACCTGTCCATGTTCCCCGTGGAAGGCATTGTGCGCGGATACCTGACCGGTTCCGGGCTCAAGGACTACCGCGCCTCCGGTCAGATCTGCGGGATCTCCCTACCGGACGGGTTGCAGGACGGTTCCCGGTTGGAGCAACCCATCTTCACCCCCACCGGCAAGGCCGAAGTGGGGGAGCACGATGAACCCATCACGTTCCAGGAAATGGTGGACGGGATGGGCAAGGCGGTCTCTGACCGCCTGCGTGAGTTGTCCTTGCAGATCTACTCGCGGGCCGAGCAGATCGCGCGGGAGCGCGGCATCATCTTGGCGGACACCAAGCTGGAGTACGGGCTGGACTCCTACCGCGGGGCGATCACGCTGGGGGATGAGGTGCTGACCCCGGATTCCAGCCGGTTCTGGGCTGCAGAAACCTGGCAACCGGGACAGGCACAACCATCCTTTGACAAGCAGTTCGTACGGGACTGGTTGACCTCGGAGGAATCC
Source organism: Kocuria sp. ZOR0020 (assembly GCF_000800955.1). Taxonomy (NCBI): domain Bacteria; kingdom Bacillati; phylum Actinomycetota; class Actinomycetes; order Micrococcales; family Micrococcaceae; genus Kocuria; species Kocuria sp. ZOR0020. The sequence continues at coordinate 7,956 of NZ_JROX01000061.1, read as the reverse complement.
GGTTGGGACGGTCACGGCCCCACTCCGCCCCTGCCTCAGGACGTGGTGGACAAGACCCGCAGCCGCTACATCGAGGGTTATGAGCGCCTGACGGGGGCCACGTTCAGCGCGGACGGGCCGTTCGCCTGACCGTGCCCTGACTCCCCGCAAGAGTGAGGCACGCGAGCCGGGGCAAGTTTTTCAGTATTTTCTACAAACCTGGACCAAAGTCCATGGTGCGTTCCGCGAGCCCACCAGATAATTCTTGGTGAGCGTTGCCCGTGACGACCAGATTCGGGCAAGGCGATTCGGTGAGGAACATCGTGTAGCACTGCCGGGGCGTTCCACCCCTCGGGCCAACGGGGCGCATGACGTCCGAGTCGTTCAGCTCCGGAAGGGTCTTAGGACTGCTGATGCTCTCCCCATCAGCACCAGGTTCTTTTGAGACACCGCGCAAGGCTTGGATCCCCTTGCGGCCAGGTGTAGAACCAAGACCATCTGAGGTGGAACGCTGAGCGGCTCCTTCGGCCCACGAAGGAGCCGCTCCATCTTTCTGACGCACAAAAATCCCCGAGCCCGGTGAGGGTTCGGGGATTTTCCGATGTGGTGAAACATCACGGTGTCGGGATGACAGGATTTGAACCTGCGACCTCCTCGTCCCGAACGAGGCGCGCTACCAAGCTGCGCCACATCCCGATGTGGCACCCGGACTCTTGGCCCGTGGGCAACCCGATCATCATACGGTGTGCTCCACGGGAAGTGAAATCCAGGTGAGACCGCTATCCGGCCCTGGCAGTGAGGGTCATGAGCACTGCCTCCGGGGGGCAGAAAAGGCGAACGGGGGCAAAGCGCGATTCACCCAGACCGGCCGAAATCTGCACCGGCACGCCCCCCTGTGAGGTCACGCCCTTGCAGCGTTCTGGTTCGATGTCGCAGTTGCTCACCAGGGCTCGCCCACCGGGCAGGCACACCTGTCCTCCGTGCGTGTGACCGGCCACCACAAGATCGGCCCCGTCCTGGGCGAATCGGTCCAGACTCCGCAGGTACGGCGCGTGAGTCAACCCCAACCGCAACGACGCCGACGCCCCCGCTGCCGGTTCGAACTGACCCAGCCCTGACCCCGGGTGAGTGGCAGGCAGGAATCCGGGGTGTTGGTCGTAGCCCAGGTGGGGATCATCCACGCCGGAGACCTCGATGACGTGTTCCCCGAGCCTCAATCGATCGGCGCGATTGATCACACCCACCCAACCGGCGTCGTCGAAGGCTTGGTGCATGGCCTGCCACGGGAGGATCTGGGCCTCCGTACGGTCATCTCCTGCGCTGGTGCGTTGCCAGAGGTAGCGGGCGGGGTTCTTGAGCATGGGGGCGAAGTAGCAGTTGGAGCCGGGCACGTAGAGGCCGGGGAAGGCGAAGAGCGGTTGCAGGATCTCCAGCAAATACGGCAGCGCGCCCATGTGGGAAAGGTTGTCCCCGGTGTCCAGAACAAGGTCAGGTTCCAACTGCGCCAAACCGTGGACGAACTTCTTCTTGGCCTCCTGGCCCGGCACGGTGTGCAGGTCGGAGATCTGAAGGACCCGCAAGTCCGGGCTGCCCGGAGCCAGGACCGGGAGGGTCTCATGGCGGACTCGGAAACGGCGCCGTTCGCCGAATACGGCCCATCCGGCCACCGCGGCCGAGGATACGGCCGTGGCCGCCAGGGTGGTGGCGGCCACGGAAGTGAGCGTTGCTCGAGAGGTCATGGATCAGCCGGCCCGGTTGGTGGTGCCGGTGCTGCCCGATGCCGAGTTGGCACCCGTACCAGTACCCGTGCCGGTGCTGGTCCCGGTGTTCGAGTTGCTGTTGGTGTTGGATGCGGAACCACTGTTGGGGCGGGGGCTGGCGCCGTTGCCCTCAGTCATGTTCTCCGGCGGCTCCGGGAAGGTGTCCGTGTTGTAGTCACGGGCAGTGGCATTCATGAACCGCTGCCACTGACCACCGGCGTAGGTGGAGCCATCCACAAAGTCATCCGGGTTCGAGGTCTGGGACTTGGGGGTGTCACCGCCGATGGAGATGTCGTTCAGGGAGCGCCACTCCAGGTAATTGCCCACCCACGAGGCAGTGGACAGACCCTGGGTGTAGCCCACCATCCAGGTCTGGACGGAGTCATCCGTGGTACCGGTTTTGCCCGCCGAAGCGTTCGGCAGACCAATGGGAATCTGGTAGCCGGAACCTCGGACCAGAACCTGTTCCAGAACAAAGTTCACGGTGCGGGCATCGGTCTCGCTGATGGCGCGCTCGCAGTTGACCTCCGGGACGTCGTACTCCCGGCCGGTGTAGTCCGTGACGGACATGAAGGCACGGGGATCACAACGCACACCATCATTGGCGAATGTGGCGTAGGCCGTGGCCATGGTCATGGGAGAGATGTTGTCATCCGAACCACCCAGCAGGGCGGACAACCGTGTGGTGTTCACGGGTTCGCCGGTCTGACCGTTGTGGATGCCAAGGTCCTCCGCCAACTCACCGATGCGGCACAGGTCCAAGTCGGAAGCCATGGCGTAGAGCGCCGAGTTGATGGAGTTGTACATGCCGTAGTCCGCAGCCATGTTGCGGTCATATCCACGCCCGGCGTTCTGGAAGCTGAACCCGTTGCCGTCGTCGCCGGGCTCGAACACGGCGCCACCGTCAACGCAGGAGGCGTTCCATGCGTAGTCAGCGGGGTAGGACATCCGGCTGGCATTGACCTCCTGGCCCACTGAGCGGCCGTCATCCACCCAAGCCAACAACGTCATGGGTTTGAAGGTCGAACCCACCTGGTAGCCGCCGGTGCCACCGTCCCAGGAGTCCGTGTTGAAGTTGAACACCGTGTTGGAGGTGCCCTCTTCAGAGGTGTAGTAGGTGTTCTGAGCCATGGCCACGATGTTGCCGCTGTCCGGCTCCACGGAAACGATTGAGCTGCCCACGCTGTCCGGGTTGTCATCCCGCGACTGGGTTTCGTTCACGGCGTCGTTGGCTTCACGCTGGGCATCGATGTCCAGGGTGGTCACAATGTTCAGGCCACCACGCTGCAGCGTGTTCAGACGATCTTCTGGGTTCGAGCCGAAGGAATCGGAGGCCAAGATCTTGTTCTCCACGTAGTCGCAGAAGTACGGCGCATCCGTGGCCGCCGTGCACCCTGCAGAGGTGGGGTGCAGATCCAGGTTGAGGGGTTCGTTGATGGCATCGTCGTACTCCTGCTGTGTGATGCGATCCTCATCCAGCATGGTGTAGAGCACAATGTTGCGCCGCTCCACGGAGACCTCCGGATTGACCGAAGGATCGTAGTACGCAGGCGACTGCACCAACCCAGCCAGGGTGGCTGCCTGGGCGATGCTCAGATCAGAAGCCGGGATCCCCCAATAGTACTGGGAGGCGGACTCCACGCCGTAGTTGCCGGTGCCGAACATGGCGATGTTGAGATAGCCCTCCAGGATCTCGTCCTTGGACTTCTGCTCCTCCATGGACAGGGAGAGCTTCACCTCACGCAGTTTGTCCGCGTAGCCCTTGTTGGCGCCCAAGGTGGAGGGGTCCCGACCGGCGCGAACGTCCTGGTCAATGATCAAGTTGTTCACGTACTGCTGGGTGATGGTGGAAGCACCCTGACGCCCACCGGTGTTGATCACGTTGTTGCCGATGGCGCGCATGATGCCCGCAACGGAGACACCGCCGTGATCATAGAAATCGCGGTCCTCAACGGAGAGGATCGCGTCCTGCATGTTCTGGGAGATCTGATCCAGAGTGACCGGTGTGCGCTTCTCCGCGTAGAACGTGGCCAATTCCGTCTGGCCGTCACGGGCATAGACGGTGGAGGACCTGGACAGCGGACCGTCCTGGAAGTCTGAGGGGAGGTCCTTGAACCATCCGATGGACCCGTTGGCGGCCATGCCGACTGCCGCTGCCGGTGGGAACACCAGTCCGGTGACCACAAGACCGGCCAGCAGGCTGGTGGCGATGAACGCGATGACCCGACCCATGGTCGAGCTGCCTTTGACGCCGGCGGGAGAGCTGGAGGATGAAGCCATTCGGTCAGTTTACAAGCCCTACCTGGGAACCCATTCGATTGGTAGCCAGCGCCACACTGCGCACCGAACGGATACTGTGGTGCCATGACTACCTGGGAATACATGACCGCGCCCATCATGATCCACGCCACCAAGCAGATCCTGGACAACTTTGGTTCCGAAGGCTGGGAACTGGTGGCCGTGCTGCCCGGCACCCAGCAGGCCAGCGTGCCGGATGCTGCCGTGAACGCACCCGTGCAGACCAACCCGATCGCCTACTTCAAGCGCCCCAAGGAGGCCTGATCATGTCGTCCTCGGTTGAGCAGCGAATCACCGAGCTGGGGTTGGAGCTCCCGGCCGTCCCGGCTCCCGCCGGCGTGTACGTCCCCGCACTTGTCAGCGGCTCCTACGTCCACACCTCGGGTCAGCTCCCGTTCATTGACTCGCAGCTGCCGGAAACCGGCAAGGTGGGCGAGGGGGACGGACTGGTGAGTCCCCAACGTGCCCAGGAACTCGCTGCTGTAGCCGCGTTGAACGCGCTGGCCGCCGTCAAGGGCGCCATCGGTGACCTGGACCGAATTGTTCGCATCGTCAAGGTGGTGGGATTCGTTTCCAGTCACCCGGAGTTCTACGGACAGCCAGGTGTGATCAACGGTGCCTCCAACCTGCTGGGAGATGTTCTGGGCGATGCCGGCGTGCACGCCCGATCCGCCGTCGGAGTTGCCGTGTTGCCCCTGAACTCGCCTGTTGAGGTGGAGTTGGTTGCCGAATTCGCCTGACCTGACCCGCCGCCCGCGCAGCTTTCCGCTCCTGCCGGAGTACTGGCGGGCGGCGCAGGTATGGCAGGAGGCAGACGGTGGTCTGCGCCCAGTCACGCCCGTGGATGCGGCGGGTATCATCCTGCTGAGGGACGGGCCGGGCGGGGTGGAGACGTATCTGACCACCCACGCTCAACGGTCTCCTTTTGGTCCGGTGGCCTTTCCCGGCGGTCCCGTGGACGCCGCCGACGACGAACCTCTGCCGTGGACCGGCCCGTCCTCCATCGAATGGGGGCGGCGCTGGCACGACGACGTAGGTGTCACCCGCCGCACGGTGGTGGCAGCGGCACGTGAGTTGTTTGAACGCACGGGGATCCTGCTGGCCGGGGCGGAACCCCATTCCACCGTAGAGACCGGTGATGGCCGGGATTGGGCTGATGCCCGCCAGAACATCTTGTCCCGCCACGAATCCATGCGGCATCTGCTGGAAAGCAGGCATCTGAGACTGCGCACCGATCTGTTGTGGCCGGTGGCGCGGTGGGTGACCCCTGAGTTCCTGCACCGCCGCTACGACAATCGATTTTTTGCCGTGATTCTCCCGGAACGCCAAAAGGTGACTGATCTGCCGGAGCACCCACGGCCGGGGCTGTGGGTGACCATGCAGCAGCTGACCACGGAGAACACCTGGCTGGGTGACACGTTGGGTGCACCGCACACCGTGGGGCGACCGCTGAGCGAACTGTTGGGGGCCACCATGAGCGGATTGCTGCAGGACTTGGCCTCAGCTCGGTCAGTGGTTGAGATCATTGCCAGGCCCAGAGACTTGTCCGCCCGAATGCCGTTGTTGGCATCGGATGGCGGATGCGGATTTCAGCTGGTGCTGCCTGGGCGCCAGCGCCCCATGCGGTGAAACACCGCGGATCAGCCGTACCGCGCATAAGGTACGGACATGCCGAAGGCTGCCGCGCTCGCATGCGGAGCACGACAGCCTTCCGTGGCAACTGCGCCTTGCTGATGTGGTGGCTGCGGACGGCGAGGGCTGCCCCACGCCGGACCCGTCAGCGGGAGCGCTGCTTGAGCCGCTGGAGGTCCAGAATCACCACGGCACGGGCTTCCAGGCGAATCCAACCGCGCTGGACAAACTCTGCAAGAGCCTTGTTCACGGTTTCACGCGAAGCACCCACCAACTGGGCGAGCTCCTCCTGGGTGAGCTCGTGAGCCACCAGCACCCCGTCCGGAGTCTGGCGACCGAACCGGTCAGCCAGATCCAGCAGCGCCTTGGCCACGCGGCCGGGCACATCGGAGAACACCAGGTCAGCCAGGTTCTCATTGGTGCGGCGCAGACGGCGGGCAAGAGCCTGCAGCAACTGCTGGGAGACAGCCGGGTTGCGCTCGATGACCTTCTTCAGGTTGTCGTGGTTCAGGCCCGCCAAGTGGGTTTCGGACACTGCCGTGGCGGCGGTGGAACGCGGTGACGGATCAAAGAGGGCCATCTCCCCGAACAGCTCACCGGGGCCCATGACGGCCACCAGGTTCTCGCGGCCGTCGCTGGCCGTGCGGCCGAGCTTGATCTTCCCCGAAATGATGAAGTACAGACGATCGCCCTGATCGCCCTCGTGGAAGAGCGTGGCACCGCGGGGCAACTCCACCTCGGTGATTTCGTCCGTGAGCGCCGCGAAGGCCTCGTCGTCCAAAGAGGCGAAAAGCGGTGCGCGTCGTAGGACGTCTGTATCCATGATGCTCCTCGTGTGGTTCAGCTCAGTCGGTCAACTGATGATTTGTGGATGTGACGCAGTCGACATCATCAGTACCACTTTAGTGCGACGTGGCGCTATTCCAAATGGAATTGCTTTCAGGCGTGGCCCCTCAAGCCAATTCTCATGTGTTGTCCAGGGCCGTTGCCTACGCTGTCACCTCCATTCGGTACGTGCGCCATCCTGCGCCAAGAGCACGCCAATAACACATCGAGGAGATCACGTGGAGTTCAACGGAGACCTGGTTCTGGGACTGACCGTCCTGGACCTGGTCATTCTGGTGCTGCTGCTCCTGTTTGTGCTCCACGGCGTGGCACGCGGAGTGGGGCGCACCATCGGAGGTGTGGTGGGCCTGGTGCTCGGTGCAGCGCTGGCCCTGTGGGTGCTGCCGCACATCGAGGTCACCGCCGTGGACCGGTGGATCCGCCTGGCAGTGGTGGGCGTGGTCCTGCTGATCTGCATGTTGGGTGGTCAAGCCATCGGGGAGGGTCTCTTGGGCCGCCTCACCGGCTCACCGCCGCGGTCCTCCCGAGCAACCACTGCCGTGGATCAAGTCGGTGGTGGCTTGTTGGGAGGCGTGATCGGCGCCGTCGTCGTCCTGGCGGTGAGCGGATTCCTGAACCAGGTTCCGCTGCCGTGGCTCAATGTGCAATTGGAGGGGTCACGCACGCTGGCCGCCATGCAGCGGTGGGCGCCGCAGGAGATCACCGACGGTCTGGCCACGGCACAGGAGGAGATCGCCGGGGCACCTGCCATGCGCGAGCTCGACGCCTTGCTCTTCCCGTCCGTCCAGCCGCCTCAGACCGAGGTGGATGATCCGGAGGTGCTGGCAGCTTCCGCCTCCACCGTCCAGATTCTGGGCTCCGCCACACGCTGCGGTTACAACCAGTCCGGTTCCGGGTTCGTGACCTCTGATTCCCAGGTGGTCACCAACGCTCACGTGGTGCAGGGAACGGACAGCGTCTCCGTGTTCAGCCCGGAGGGTGTGCGCCATGCCGCGGAAGTGGTGCAGTTCGTCCCGGAACACGATCTTGCCGTTCTGGAAGTTGCTGACCTGGACCTGGCCCCGCTGCGCATTGCTGAGGATGCGCAAGGTGGGGTCGAGGACGGTACCTCGGCCGCCTTCATCGGGTACCCACGATCCGGGCCGTTGTCCATCGGGCCGGCCACCGTCCAAGGCAGCGCCTACACCGTGATGGGCTCCGTGGACGGCTCCCAGCCCGTGCAGGTCATGCAGTTTGCAGGGGACGTCCAGCAGGGCAACTCGGGTGGTCCGTTGGTGGACATGGAGGGCCAGGTGATCGGAGTGGTTTTCGGCAAGGCGGTGGAGGATCCCGCCGGTTATGCCGTGGACACCGGGACCTTGGGGGAGGTGCTGGCTGATGCCGCCGGTGCCACTTCTCCCGTGGACACCGGAGTGTGCCAGGCGGCCTGAGCCCAACGTTG
>NZ_JROX01000447.1:0-225 GCF_000800955.1 Kocuria sp. ZOR0020 | reverse complement strand
GAATTGTTTGCCTTTAAAATGATTCATTACTCTGTCCTCTCTGTCTTTTTTCTCAATTTTACACTAAAATAGATTTTTTGGAAAACTTTGCAACAGAACCTTATATGCTAATACCCTTAAGAAGTCTCAAATACGAACGAAAAATATTCTAATAGGGTCATCTATCACATAAATCTACTCTATGCTAAAAACAAAAATCTTATTTAATAATTATATTCTCATTTC
>NZ_JROX01000060.1:0-6091 GCF_000800955.1 Kocuria sp. ZOR0020 | reverse complement strand
GGGTTGCCTCCCGGTGGTGGATGCGGTCTTGGCGCAGCCCTCACCGGGAGGTCACATCACTGTGTCCTCACATCAGGAACTGGACTCCCACGGTGCTTTCCGTCCGCCAGCAGGGCTGGCCCCGTTGGAACCGGCCGGGTTGCCTTGAGGCGGGTTGCCCTGCGCCTGGCCGGTCTCCCCGGAGTGGGCTGCAGCGGCGGTGGCGGGGGCGGCGTCGTCGGCCTCCGGCTGGGTGGGCAGACCGCGGTGGGAGAGGGCGACGGCCTCGTCAAAGCGCTGCTCCACACCTGCATCCGGGGTGTACGTGATCAGGGAGACCACCACGGCCACCAGGGTGGCGGCAATGAATCCGGGGATGATCTCGTAGATGTCAGCCCACGGCGTGCGCGGCCACAGGATCACAACAATGGCGCCCGTGGCCATGGCTGCGGTGGCCCCGATACCGGTGAGCTTGCGCCAGTAGAGGGACAGCAGCACGATCGGACCAAAGGCGGCGCCAAAACCGGCCCAGGCAAAGCCCACCAGAGCCAGGATGGACTCGGCCGGGTCCAGGGCCATGACGGCGGCCACCACGGCCACGATCAACACACCGGCGCGGCTGATCCACAGCGCCGTCTTGGCGGCCAGCGGCTTGCGTCGGAACAACAGGGCCAGGTCCTCCACCATGGCGGAGGTGGTGACCACCAGCTGGGAGGAAATGGTGGACATGATGGCTGCCAGGACGGCCGCCAGCACCAGACCGGCGAGGAATGCCGGGAACAGGCCGATTGCGGCGTCCAGGAACACGGTTTCCGCGGTCTCCGAGTTGGTCAGGGCGATCCGTCCGCGATCCACCAGCGGGATGGCGAACAGCGCGGTCAGGATGGCTCCGAGCACACACAGGGCCATCCAGGCCACGCCGATTCGGCGGCCGGCCACGGCGTCCTCGTGGCTGCGCAGCGCCATGAAGCGCACCAGGATGTGCGGCTGACCGAAGTAGCCCAGGCCCCATGCAGCCAAGGAGATCACGCCGATCACACCGCCGGCAGCGCCGACGTCGAACAGGTTCCAGGCCCCGGGGTGAACCTCGTCCACGCGCTGGATGATGTGCCCGGGATCGCCCACCATGAACAGCACCACGATCGGCACCAGAAGCAGCGCCAGGAACATCAGAGTGCCCTGGAAGAAGTCCGTGTAACTGGCCCCCAGGAAACCGCCGATCAGGGTGTAGGCAATGGTCACACCGGCAATCACCAGCATGCCCACCACGTAGGTCTCCTCGTGGCCCCAGCCAAAGCTTTCGGACAGGGCGCCACCGAATGCGGAGGAGGTGAAGTTGCCGCCGGCCACCATGCCGGAGGAGATGTAAAAGGTGAAGAACACCAGGATCACCAGGCCGGCCACAATGCGCAGCATGCGCCCACCACGGACCAGACGGTTGCCCAGGAAGGAGGGCAGGGTGATCGCGTTGTTGTACTTCTCCGTGAACATGCGCAGACGCGGGGCAACAACCTTCCAGTTGATCCACGCGCCAATGGTCAGACCAATGGCGATCCACGCCTGGACCATGCCACCCATGTAGAGGGCGCCCGGAAGGCCCATCAGCAGCCAGCCGGACATGTCAGAGGCACCTGCGGACAGTGCCGCCACGGTGGGCGGGAGGTCACGCCCACCGATCATGTAGTCGTCTTTGTCCCGGGTGCGGGTGGAGGCCCACACGCCCACGGCCAGCATTGCCACGAAATACAGGCCGATGGCGGCCATCATCCACCAAAAGCCTGATCCGAAGTCAACCATGTGATTCCTTTCTTGAAGCCGACTGCCCAGAGCCAGGGAAGTCAGCAGTTGGTCCTACGGGCCCGTGGGCTGCGTTGAACTCGTTGACGGGGGAGTGAAGGTCCAGGGGCCGTCCGTGAGACGGAGGTGTGTGTGCTGATCCAAGACGTCTTGTGCGCAGGCCACCCGGGACGGCAGTCCCAGCGAGCGCCCCATCCATTCCATGACCTCCGCGGTGGTGTGTCCCGCAGCACGCAGGTCACCAAGAGTTACAGCTCCGTCACGCTTTGCCAAACGTTGGCCGCTCGTGTTGAGCACCAGGGGTACATGGATGTACTTAACCTGTACCAGGCCCAGCAGGTGCGCCAGATGGGCCTGGCGTGGGGCGGAGCTCAGGAGGTCATCGGCGCGCACCACCTGATCCACCCCTTGAAACGTGTCGTCCAGAACCACCGCCAGGTTGTAGGCGGGGCGGCCGTCATTGCGCAGCAGCACCATGTCGTCCACCGCCTCCGTGACCTCACCGGCCAGGCGGTCGGTGACCGTGGCGGTTTCCGCCTGGGCCCTGAGCCGGATGGCGGGCGGGCGGTCCCGGCGTCGTTGTTCGCGTTGCTGTGCCGTCAAATTGCGGCAGGTACCCGGATAGGCGCCCGGGGCGCCATGGGGTGCACCCCCTGCGGCGGCGATCTCCGCCTGGATCTCCCGGCGGGTGCAGTAACACTCGTAGGTCAGCCCGCGTTCACTCAAGTCCACGACGGCGGCCCGGTGAACCTCCTGGCGCTCTGACTGCAGGAGCACGGGCGGATCCCAGTCCAACCCGATCTGGGCCAGGTCAGTCAACTGCCGTTGAGCAGCACCCTCTTTGACCCGGTCCAGGTCCTCGACTCGCAGCACAAACCGTTTGCCCTCGGCGCGGGCGAACACCCACGCCAGGACCGCGGTGCGCAGATTTCCGATGTGCAGATCCCCCGAAGGCGAGGGTGCGTAGCGGCCGGCGCCGACTCCCTGGGTGATCTCAGTCATGGCCGCCACGCTACGTGAGCCCTGTGGTTTTTTAGGCATTGACCGACTGCGGTGATCCCGGGTGCGGTGGCTGTGCCGCGGGTGGGCAACGGCGTCTGTGGCCACACAACCCAGGAAGGGTGCGGAGGTTCATGCAATCCGTGGCAAGTCGCCGTCAACTGCCCATGGGCCGTACGCTGACTGCGTGATCACCATCAACGAGGTCGGAGCGGACGTCCACGTCATCACCACAGAGAACTGGAGACTCAACTCCGGTCTGGTGGTGGGGGCCGGGCGCGCCCTGGTGATCGACACCGGTGCGGGACCCCGCCAGGGTCGGGCGATTCTGGAAGCCGTGCGCAAAGTGACCCAACTGCCGCTGGTGGTGCTCAACACCCACGCACACTTTGACCACTACATGGGCAATGCCGTGTTCCAACGCGCCGGCGCCACGGATTTCTGGTCCCACCGCCTTGCCGCTCACGCCATCGAGAAGTACGGGGACTACCAGCGCTCCTACGTGGGCGTGGCCGAACCGGAGATGGGGGAGGGCAAGGGCCTGGACACCAAGATCGTGGTGCCCACCCGCCACCTGCCCGGCACAGGCCGCAGACCGGCCCTGACCAGAATTGACCTGGGTGACCGTCAGGCCTTGGTGTTCTCCCTGGGCCGCGGCCACACGGACAACGACGTCTTGGTGGGCGTTGACGACGTCGTTTTTGCCGGGGACGTGGTGGAGCAAGGTGCCGATCCCTCGTTTGAGGATTCCTTCCCGCACGACTGGGTTTCCGCGTTGGAACAGCTTGCCGATCTTGAGCGCTACCGCGTGGTGGTGCCGGGTCACGGTCTGCCCGTGGACCACGGGGACGTCCGCGGGATGGCAGCCACCATGGCTGCGGCCATCGAGCGCATCACGGCCATGAACGCTCAACAGGCCGAGGGCCAGAACCCCCAGCCGGTCACGGCCAGCATGTTTCGGCTTCCCTACGGTGCGGGATCCTCCCGCATTCTGCTGGACCGCCTCACACAGCTTGCTGGTGAGGCCGCAGCGCCCGCACCGTCTGGTGAGCAGCCAACAGGCTGAAGCCCACGATGCCGGCCGCACCGGCGGCCAACGGCAACCCGGTGATGGTCACGGTCTGCATGGCCGCCAGCCCACCGGCCGCTGCCAGAACCAGCAGGATGCCCAACACCAACGTGGTCACGGACAGGTTGGACGTGTAGCGCTCCGGGCGGATCAGGCACCGCAGCAACAGCGCACCCACCACGGCCCAGCAAGCCACCACCAGCACGGAGACCATGGCGTCCATGGGACGGTGCCAGCCGTTGAGAACCGTGGAAATCCCGGCCGCAGCGGTGGTCAGGGCACCAAAGAACGCGACGGCGCCGCGCCACCTGGCCGGGGCCGTCATCACGGCGATCATGGCGGCGGTGGCGGCCGCTGCGGTGTGGCCGGAGGGCAGCGAGTTCATGGTGGTCTCATGGATGCCATAGGGCGCCTTGACCAGGAACTCACGCTTGAGCAGTTGCACGGAGACCACCGCACCCAGCCCGCTGACCACGCCCACCAGCAGAGGCACCCAACGGCGGGAGCCCACGGCAAACAGCAAAGCCACTGCACCCCAGAGCACGCACACCAGAACCGGGACCAGATCGATCCACGGCACCCAGGCAGTGGGCAACTGGTTGAGGGCCTGGTCCCCCTCCTGCAGCGCCAGTTCATCCGCCCACTGACCACCCACCGTGCGCAGAGCGTAGAAGGCAAGGCCGCCTGCAGCTGCAAACAGCAACACGGCGCGCAACAACAGCCCCATCACAATGCCGAAACTCAGGTCCCGCGCCGGGGTGCGTGGAGCAGCCGGGTGGGCAGTGGCACCGTAATCGGCAGGCGCCTGCCCCACCGGCTGCTGCTGAGGCTGGCGGAATTGCTGTGACTGGCCGTGCTGCTGCTCCGGCCCACCGCGGTAATCCCCGGGTTGCTGTAGCGGCTGGTGTACCGGCTGCTGCCGTGTGTCCTGCCAGGGTGCCGGAGCACCGCTGTCCCCTGGCCCGGTGGTGGTCTCCAGGGCAGTGGTCTCGGGATCCGCAGAGAGCTGGTACCGGCCCGAGTTTGACGCGCCACTCACCGACGGCATGGGGCGGGTCACGGTGGGGTCGGATGATGCGCTGATGGACTCGGTGCGCGGGTTGCTCTGGTGGTCCTGGACGGAGTCAGCACGGGAGGCAGAGGACCCGCCGTTGCCTCGGGTGCCGGGCGGGGTGGTGATGGCCTCCGTGGGCGTCTCCTCCGCACTGCTGCCGGACCCGGACCGTCGATTCTGGTGGGGGTCGTTCTCCGCGGGGATGTACGTCACTGCTGTCCTCTTTCGCAATTCGCCGGTCCACGGGGACGCGTTCCTGGCGTTGTTCGCAGAACAGTGTGACAGCCCAGCCTTCACGACTCCTGAAATTTCTTGAGGTCCTGGCGCCGTTGTCTGGGGATCTCCTGGACGCTCCGCAACCCCTTTACAGTGAACCCATGTCCGAACACCCAGTCCCCGCCAACCCGTTGGACCTTGACCTGGAGGGGGTCCTGGCCCGCGTCGTCGTGGTTGAACTGCCACTGACGGTCAAGTTCCGTGGGGTCACCACCCGGGAGGCTGTGCTGGTGGAGGGGGAGCGCGGGTGGGGCGAGTTTGCGCCGTTTCCGGAGTACGACGACGCCGAAGCGCTCGCGTGGTGGCGTTCGTGTCTGGAGGCCGCCCGGTGTGGTTTCCCTGAACCGGTCCGCAGCCATGTGCCGGTCAATGCCACGGTGCCGGCCGTGGCAGCCAACGCGGTACCTGACGTGTTGGACCGCTACGGGGAGGGGATCACAGCAGTCAAGGTCAAAGTGTCTGAGGCCGGTCAGGACCTGGAGCAGGATCTGGCCCGGGTGGCAGCCGTGCGTGCCCACTGGCCGCAGGTGGCCATCCGGGTGGATGCCAACCAGGGCTGGGATCATGGGCAGGCCGTGCGGGCCCTGAGCGCCCTGGCGCAATACGACCTGGAATATGCCGAGCAACCGGTGGCGGGCGTGGACGGGCTGTACGCGCTCAAGGAGGAGTTGGCCAGGCGCGGCGTGGAGGTGCCGATTGCTGCCGATGAATCCGTGCGCAAGGCCGAGGACCCCCTGGCCGTGGCCCGTGCTGGTGCTGCGGATCTGATCGTGGTCAAGGTGGCACCTCTGGGCGGGGTACGCCGTGCGCTGGGAATCGTGCAACAGGCTGGGCTGCCAGCTGTTGTCAGCTCAGCCCTGGACACTTCTGTGGGTCTCAGCGCCGGGGTGGCGCTTGCCGCCAGCCTCCCGACGTTG
>NZ_JROX01000446.1:0-230 GCF_000800955.1 Kocuria sp. ZOR0020 | reverse complement strand
TTAACGGTTATGAAGTTATTGAACCTAAATTTAAGTTTTATAACTTTTCTGATAGTAGCGGAGGAACTGCATTATATTATGCTGGACAGTCTAAACAATTAACAAAATTCGAGCAAGATGCTCTTGAAGTTAAAGAGGGGAGCGAGGAATATAAAGCTTTGTTAGCTTTAGGTTTCGTTGAAGAAGAAGTATGATAACATCTTTTGAATCACTAGCTGAAAGACGATTGA
>NZ_JROX01000445.1:0-1353 GCF_000800955.1 Kocuria sp. ZOR0020 | reverse complement strand
GATCGCCTCCGTGCCGCCGTTGTTGGCGCGGCTGGTGTCGAAGTAGGCCAGGAACGCTGCCCGCCACTGCTTCAGGGTCTTACCGAGCCGTCGGATCTCCGGGATCGGACAGGTCGGCAGCGAGGCCAGGATTTTCTCCGCGATCCGCCGGCCCTCGACCGTGCTCTTGGCCTGGTAGGCCGACCGGAGCTGTTGGGTGCACAGCCACGCGACGAGCACTTCGTCGTGACGTTCGTCGGCAGCGATCGCACGGTCGAGCCGTGCCCGTTGCCGGTCGGTGAGCTTCTCCTGCCCGCAGCGCAAGATCGTGCGGATGCCATAGAGCGGGTCGTTCTTGCGGCCACGGTGACCATGGATCTCCTGCTGCACCCGACGGCGGACCTCATCCACGGCCTGGGTACCGAGCTTGACGACATGGAACGCGTCCAGGACCGCGACCGCGTCCTCGAGCTGGTCATCGATGGCGTTCTTGTAGCCGTGGAACGGGTCCAGTGTGGCGACCACGACACCGTCACGGAACTCCTGGCCACGTTCGGCAAGCCAGTCGCTGTACACCTTCCCGGACCGGCCCGGCACCAGGTCCAGCAACCGCGCCCGCGGCCTGCCGTCACCGTCGGGTGTCAGGTCGACCATCCCGGTCAGCTGCTTCGGACCGCGGCCACCCTCGGTGATCGGGAACTCGGACACGTGATGCCACACGTGCTCGTCCACGCCGAGTCGCGTCACGCCGGCGAACCGATCCTCGTCGTCGGCCATCTCCTGCAGAAGTGGCCGGATCGAGGACCACACCGTGTTCCACGTCGTCCCCAACTGTCGGGCGATCCCGCTGATCGAGCCGTGCTCACGGCGGATCTGATTGATCGCCCACCAGCAGGCCCGCGTGGTCAGCAGCGCCCGCGGTCGAGCGATGTCCTCGTCTTGCTCGGTGAACGCCTTCCTCGGGCAGGCTGCCTCCTGGCAACGCCAGATCCGCTTGCGCCACACCACTTGGACCGGGCGGTCGAAGCACGGCGCGTCGACCAGCGTGACGTCGCTGCGGCCGTGGCTGTGCGCAATCACGCCGCAGCTCGGGCAGCCCATCGGCGTCCGGGGCGACTCCACACCAACGACGAGCAGCCCGACGTCGTGGTCGTCCTCGACGGCGGTCACGCGCAACCCACCGAGCCCGACCAGAAGATCGCAGCGCGAGCAGTAGCCGGTGTCGCGATGGCAGCGCGCAGCGATGTGCGCCGTAGGCTCGGACAACGTCGAGGTCCTTCGGAACGGTGTGCTTGGTCGCCACTGATCCTGGAGGCCTCGACGTCCCTCACCCCGCAGCCAAGCTCATACCGGCGCGCCTCTCACCCCCACCGC
>NZ_JROX01000059.1:0-7427 GCF_000800955.1 Kocuria sp. ZOR0020 | reverse complement strand
AGTTCCTCCAACATGCCGTGGCCCACCACGATCCGTACGGTGTCATGTGGCCTCAGCCCGTCCAGACAACCGGCAACCGGGTCCGCGTCCGGGCGCTTGGAGTGCCACGGGGCTGCCACCAGTTCCACCCCGTCAGACACGGGCCAGATGCCGGTTCGGTCCAGTACGGTCACGTTGGTGGGCAACCGGTCAGCCACGGCGGGCGAGCTCCAGAGCGATCCCGTGCCCAGAGGGTCATGGTTGCCGGGCAGGAGATACACCGGAATGTCCTGGGATCCCATGGCCTCCAGAGCGCGTCCAATGTCCTGCCGCCCCAGGTTGGGATGCTCAAAAACATCCCCAGCCACCACCACGAACGCGCACTCACGGCGGCGAGCCAGCTCCAAGATGCTGCGAACAGTGCGGATACGGTCCCCTGTGAACCGGGCCTGTGCATCTGCGTCCAGGTAGTGGCGGGTCATGCCCAGCTGCCAGTCACTGGTGTGAATGAAGCGGACCACGGTTACCTCCTGATCAATGCACCCGACTCTGAGCCGTGCCGGTGCTCTTGAGCCTATGCGGCGGCTCGGACAACACAAGCACGGCACCGTTGGCGAGCATCTGGCGCGTTCCTTGCGCTGTCAGAGACTGATGTCAGACTGGTGAATCAGAGCCGTGACGTCCAACAAGGAGGGACATCGTGAAGATTGCATTGGTCCTTGGGTCCGGGGGAGCGCGCGGTTACGCCCACATGGGCGTGATTGATGAACTCACGGTCCGAGGCCATGAGATCGTTTCCATTTCTGGCTGCTCCATGGGTGCGCTGGTGGGTGGCATGTACGCTGCCGGTGCCTTGGAGGAGTTCCGCGAATTCGTCAGGCCCCTGAAACGCAGTGAGGTCTTCCGGTACGCAGACCTTTCCGTCAGCGGGCCCGGTTTGTTCAAGTCGGACCGGCTCATGGACAGACTGCATGAGCTGATCGGTGATGTCCGGATCGAGGACCTCCCCATTCCCTACACCGCGGTGGCAACGGATCTGACCAATCGCCGGGAGGTCTGGTTCCATGACGGTCCTCTTCTGACAGCCATCAGAGCCTCAATCGCCATCCCCACTGCCATCACTCCTGTGGTTTACCGCGGCCGGTTGCTGGCAGACGGCGGGATCCTCAACCCGTTGCCCGTGGACGCTTCCTCCCATTTCATCTCGGAAGCCACCGTGGCGGTGTCCTTGTTCGGCCGCAACCGTCCGGGGCTTGGGCAACAGAGCATGGACACCGGCCTGCACACAGAACAGGGCCCCACCAGCCAGGATCGCCGCGAGCAGACGGAGGGCCATCCTCAAGCCACCACCTCGCAGGAGGCGACTGCCGTGGGGGACATGGCCAGAACTGCAGCCGTCAACGTGGCCAGTGCCGGGGTGGCGGCGGCGGAAGCTGCGACTTCCCTGACCGAGACTGCCGAAACAGCGGACACCCAAACCCAGACAGAGCCATCAGGCACGGACGGTGGCCTTGAGCAGGACGTTCTCACGCTGCCAGGGGGAACTCCGCTGTCGTCGTACACCGGGGGCTCCATGTCCGCCGGGCTTGCCGCGCGGTGGCGTGAGCGGGTGGCACAGCCGTGGAAGGAGTCCTCGGCACTGTGGCGAACCCGCAAACACGACGACGACTCCACATCCCGCGAAACCCGCCGTCCTGGCTCGTGGGGTGCGGCCAAGCCGGTGCCGGAGTGGTCCAGTGCCTTTGAAGCGCTGCCCAAGGACCTCTCCACGGTGGACATGATGGTGTCCGCCTTGGAGGTCATGCAGACAGCCATCGAGTTGCCTCGATTGGCTGTGCAGCCGCCGGACGTCCTGGTCTCTGTTCCCTCGGATGTATGCGCCACGTTTGATTTCGACCGGGCTGATGAGGTCACTGCGGTGGGTCGACGATTGGCCGTGGATGCTTTCGACCGCGCTGGATTGTGATCCCCGGGAATGTAATCTGATCATGAAGCACACTGTTGTTCGGTTGTATCCAGCCAGGCCACACCACACTCTTGCTGAGATCGGACTGAGCACCTGAACCACCCGACGCACCGTCAACGGAGGCCGTGATGTCCCAGAACCCTTCCCCCAACAGCCCGGATGCCACTCCGTGGCAGGACCCGGCGGCTCAGCAGCCCGTGGGCCAGGACCAAGGTCAGCCGCAGCACCAAGGCCGGGCGCAGAGCCAGGGCCAGTTCCAGAACCAAGGTCAGCAGCACGCTGCGCCGCAGCAGGGACAACCCGTGCAGCAGCAGCCCGCGCAGCAAGCTCCGGCGCAACCGGCACCCGCCGAGCCTCAGCAGCCGGCGCGTCGTGATGCAGAACCGGCTCAGCGGGCCCCCCGCGAGAATCGGGGCCATCGTGAGGCTCAGCCGGAGCTGGACCCCAAGCTGGATGGGCGTGCCAAGGGTGGTGCCACCGGTGCCACCTGGGTGGCGCTGATCATCGGTCTGATCATCCTGATCCTTCTGCTGGTGTTTGTCCTGCAGAACATGAACGACGTCCTGATTGCCTACATGGCCTGGGAGTTCACGCTGCCCCTGGGCGTTGCCATGTTGTTGGCGGCCATTGCCGGTGCGCTGATCATGGCCATGGTGGGTTCCATTCGCTTGATCGTGGTGTCCCGCCGTTTGCACAAGCTGGAGAAGGAACGCGAATCCATCAAGCGCACCCTGCGCTGATGCTTCACCACACGCCGTCTGCTCCCAAGACCGGGCAACGTTACGGGCAATGTTCGGGGGAGCGCTGAGCACCTGGTGAGTACCGTGGTGGCAGTCATCAACCCCGCCCGGCGTCATGCCGTGGAGATCCAAAATGTTCTCCACAGCGTGTGCGCCCGGGCGGGGTTTTCCGTGGTGGACGTTGTGCACACCACCGTCCAGGAGCCGGGTTTCTCCCAAGCCAGGTGGGCCGTGGAGCAGGGTGCGGATCGTGTGGTTGTGGCCGGTGGCGACGGCACAGTGCGCCAAGTGGCGGGTGGCGTGGCCAAAACGACCACCGGCCTGGTCATCATGCCCACGGGCACCGCCAACCTGTTTGCCATGAACGTAGGGCTGAAACGTCGTCGACCTGGGGACCTGGCAGCCCTGGAACGTGACCTGGAAGCGGGCCTGCGCGCACCCTTGCGTGCGCACGACGTCGGTCGGGTGCGCTTCCACCCGGCAACCTCCACCAAGTCCGGACCGTCCGGTGATCTCCCCGCGGGCGGGGAATTCCGTGAGCAGGCGTTCCTGGCCGCCGCTGGTCTGGGCATGGATGCCGTGGCGGTGGCGGCCACGTCCGAGTCCACCAAACAACGGTGGGGATGGTTGGCCTACCTGCGCAACGGAGCTGACCTGTTGAATGCGCCGAGGCAAAACTTCCGGGTTGCCGTGGACGGTGATGCGGCACAATCCCTGGCCGCATGGTCCCTGCTGTGGGGAAACACCGCCCGCATTCCCGCGGGCATCACGGTGTTCCCCGGTGCGGATCCGCACAATGGAACCCTTGAAATGTTGCGCACCGAACCACGGAACTCGCGGGACTGGGTGGACCTGGCCGTCCACGGTCTGCGCCGTCGTCCCCGCTCAGCCCGCGCACTGACCTACCGCACCGTGCACCGGGTGCAGGTGAAGACCCACACCCCCGCAGCATTGCAACTTGACGGTGATTCCCTGGGTGCAACTCGGGCGCTGGAGGTCTGGGTGGATCCCGGAAGCCTGTACGTGGCGGCAGCGCAGCCACCCCGGCCCAGACCGAGCCCGGGACCCAGACCGAACCCCACGCCGTGAAAACCGACAAGTCCACGCGCTAGTCTGCGGGGAGAAACCGGGCCGGTCCCGGAACATCCACTGTCAGGAGTACGCGTGAGCGCCAGCATGACCCCCACTTTGATGTTCGCCAACCAGCAGCACGGGCAGGCTGAAGCTGCCCTGGACCTGTGGATCCGGGCCTTCCCCAACTCGGCTCTGGGGTGGATCAACCGTTGGGAGGAAGGCGCCGGCCAGGAAACACCCGGCACGGTCATGCAGGCGGAAGCCGTGATTGCCGGTGTCCCCGTGCGAGTGATGGACAGCGCCTTCCCACACGAGTTCGGTTTCAGCCCCGCACACTCCTACACCGTCGAATGCGACTCCGCTGAGGAAGTGGACCACGCATGGACCGTGCTGGCCGAGGGTGGCCAGGTCCTCATGGAACTCGGCGAATACCCGTTCAGTGAGCGCTTTGGCTGGTGCGCGGACCGGTTCGGCGTCAACTGGCAGATCTCAGTGCGGATGAACCCGGAGGGTGACACCGTGGAAGCCGCCGCAGATCCCGCCTGAGACCCTCAAGGCGCACCACAACGACGACGCCCCGCTCAGATGGAAAGAATCCATCCGACCGGGGCGTCATCGTTGAATCAGCGTGACCTGATCTGGAGCGGGTCTCAGCCCTTCATGCCGTCGATCACGGAGTTGAAGGTGGCCGAGGGCCGCATGACGGCAAAGGCCTGCTGGTCAACCGGCTGGTAGTAACCGCCGATCTCCGCCGGGGTGCCCTGAACAGCCAGCAGTTCATCGGCGATGACCTGCTCGTTCTCTGTCAGGGATGCTGCCACGTCCTTGAACGCGGCAGCCAGTTCGGCGTCGTCGGTCTGGTTGGCCAACTCCTGGGCCCAGTACAGGGCCAGGTAGAAGTGCGAACCGCGGTTGTCGATCTCCCCGGCCTTGCGGGACGGGGATTTGTTCTCGTCCAGGAAGCGGCCGGTGGCAGCATCCAAGGCATCGGCCAGGACCTGTGCCCGGGGGTTGTCGTACCGGGAAGCCAGGTGCTCGAAGGAAGCAGCCAGGGCCAGGAACTCACCCAGGGAGTCCCAGCGCAGGTGGTTCTCCTCAACCAGCTGCTGGACGTGCTTGGGAGCGGAGCCGCCCGCACCGGTCTCGAACAGGCCACCGCCGTTCATCAGGGGCACGATCGAGAGCATCTTGGCGGAGGTGCCCAGTTCCAGGATGGGGAACAGGTCCGTCAGGTAGTCACGCAGCACGTTTCCGGTCACGGAGATGGTGTCCTCGCCACGGCGGATGCGCTCCACGGAGAGCTTGGTGGCTTCCACGGGGGAGAGGATGCGGATGTCCAGACCGTCCGTGTCCTCGTCCGCCAAGTAGGTGTTGACCTTCTCGATCAGGTTGCGGTCGTGAGCGCGGGACTCGTCCAGCCAGAACACGGCCGGCATGCCGGACTCGCGGGAGCGGCGCACAGCCAGCTGGACCCAGTCCTTGATGGGGGCGTCCTTGGTCTGGCAGGCCCGCCAGATGTCCCCGGCCTCCACGTTGTGGGAGAGCAGAACCTCGTCAGCGCTGTTGACCACCTCAACCACGCCGTTTGCGGGGATTTCAAAGGTTTTGTCGTGGGAGCCGTACTCCTCGGCCTTCTGGGCCATGAGCCCCACGTTGGGCACGGTGCCCATGGTGGTGGGGTCGTAGGCACCATTGGCGCGGCAGTCCTCGATCACGGCCTGGTAGACACCGGCATAGGAGGAGTCCGGCAGCACGGCCAGGGTGTCTTCCTCGGTGTCGTCCTTGGACCACATGTGACCGGAGGTACGGATCATGGACGGCATGGAGGCGTCCACAATCACGTCAGAGGGCACGTGAAGGTTGGTGATGCCCTTGTGGGAGTTCACGTAGGCCAGGGCGGGGCCTTCTGCCAGGCCCTTTTCAATCCCGGCGCGCACGGCAGCGGCGTCGTCGTCGTTCAGGGCGTCCAGGCCGGAGAGAATCGCACCCAAGCCGTCGTTGGGGGACAGGCCTGCGGCGGCCAGCTGCACACCGTACTGATCAAAGACCTCCGGGAAGAATGCCTTGACCACGTGGCCGAAGATGATGGGGTCGGAGACCTTCATCATGGTGGCCTTCAGGTGCACGGAGAACAGCACACCTTCCTCCTTGGCGCGAGCCACCTGCTCGGCCAGGAAGGCATCCAGGGCACGCGCGGACATGAAGGTGGCATCCACCACCTCACCGGCCAGGACGGGAATGGATTCCTTGAGCACTGTGGTCTGCCCGCCCTCTTCACGCAGGCGGATCTGCAGGGTGTCATCGGCGGGGATGACCACGGAGGACTCGTTGGCGCGGAAATCGTCCACACCCATGGTGGCCACGTTGGTCTTGGACTCCGAGCTCCACGCACCCATGCGGTGCGCGTTCTTCCGGGCGTAGTTCTTCACGGCCTTGGGGGCGCGGCGGTCCGAGTTGCCTTCACGCAGGACAGGGTTCACGGCTGAACCCTTGACCTTGTCGTAGCGGGCGCGGACATCGCGCTCCTCATCCGACTGGGGGTCCTCCGGGTAGTCCGGGAGGTCGTAGCCCTGGGACTGCAGTTCCTTCACGGCAGCCTTCAGCTGCGGAACGGAGGCGGAGATGTTGGGCAGCTTGACAATGTTGGCTTCGGGAGTCTTGGCCAGCTCACCCAGTTCGGACAGGGCATCTGCAATGCGCTGCTCCTCGGAAAGGCGCTCCGGGAACTGGGCGATGATGCGACCAGCCAGCGAAATGTCCCGGGTCTCCACCTCGACGCCGGCAGCGGTGGCAAAGGCCTCCACGATCGGCTTGAACGAGTAGGTGGCCATCAACGGGGCTTCGTCAGTCTTGGTCCAGATGATCTTGGGCATTGAGTCGATACTCCCTCGTGTGCGACGTCATGCGTCCTGCGCCGATGCGTTGACACACCGGTGACGTTTAGGATGCGATCCGGGTCAAACTTACCCGATCTGGCCCTGACCGGCGCCTCAGATGGCACCGTGTGACCCGTTGTCCCCGGTCTCCGAGGGGCTGCCACCACCCCTTCATCCAGGGTGATGGTGCACAGTGGGTGGCATACCCAATCCACCGGGAGTCGTTGTTCGACTCCCGGTGACCCGAATTCTTGAGGAGGCCCGCGTGATCTGGCGATGGTTGGTCAATGCCTTGGCAGTTGCCGCTGCCACGTTCTTGGTGCCCGGCATCTACATCACGGACAGCAGCGTTGGTGCCCAGGTGCTGGCGATTGTTGCCGTAGCAGCCGTGCTGGGTGCACTGAACGCAGTGGTCAAACCCCTTCTGACCGTGCTCACGGGTTGCCTGGTGGTGCTCACGTTCGGCCTGTTCCTGATTGTGATCAACGCGATCATGCTGCTGGCGGCATCGGGAATCATGAGCTGGTTCGGCGGTGCCTGGCATGTGGATGGTTTCTGGCCAGCTGCGGTACTGGGGTCCCTGGTGATTTCACTGGTCAGCTTGGTTCTGGGGATCTTCGAACCCGACCGCCGCCGCCCCGCTGCCTCCGGGACAGTTGAGCGCTACCGCTGAGATTCAGTGCGTTGGACGACGAAGGCGCCCGGCCACCCGTCGTCGTCCAACGGCCAATCTGCTCGCTGCACGAGTTGAGTGGACAGAATCCTGGCCCATCAGCGCTGATGGGCCAGGAT
>NZ_JROX01000444.1:0-237 GCF_000800955.1 Kocuria sp. ZOR0020 | reverse complement strand
CGTCAGCAAATGGAGTTTTGCCAGCTGATTTGGCTTTTGTAGTAATCTTTTTGATTTTTTTGACGTCTGCTTCTTTTTCAATTGATTTAAAACCGTTTGTTCCGTCACCCTCAATAAGCGCAAGGTCAACAATTTTATTAACAATAGCTTGTGTAAGTTCCGCTACAATCAAGTTGTAAAGTTCAGAATATGACATTTGAAGTCGTTTAACACGTTCAGCAAGTGATTGCAATTTAT
>NZ_JROX01000443.1:0-345 GCF_000800955.1 Kocuria sp. ZOR0020 | reverse complement strand
AGTGGGAAGCGCGCGAGCGAGGCAGGGATCGAAACCCGGCCTGGGAAATCGAGGGCGTGCCCGACGAACTGGTGACCGAGTTCTCCACCCGCTCCCGGCACATCGAGGCCGAGAAAGACCGCCTGATCGCGGAGTACGTCGCCAAGCACGGTCGGCAGCCCTCGGCACGGACGGTGCTGAAACTACGGGCGCAGGCGACGCTCGCCACGAGGCCGGAGAAGCAGGTCAGGTCGCTGGCCGACCTCACCGGCGAGTGGCGGCAGCGCGCCGGCCGCGTGCTCGGCCGGGACGCGACCGGATGGGCACGCACCCTCACCAGCGGCGGCGAGTTGCGGCGGGTGCTGC
>NZ_JROX01000058.1:0-29138 GCF_000800955.1 Kocuria sp. ZOR0020 | reverse complement strand
GGCAGCAACGCCACTGAGGACGTTGCTGCCGCCGCGCTGCGACTCAGACTTCAGTCAACCGGTACGGGCGCCTGCCCCGGGTGGGTAGGTTCCCCCACTGGGGGAATCAGTCCGCGTCAGCCTCCGACTTGTTGGGGACCACCATGACCGGGCAGACGGCGTCCACCAGAACTGCCTGGGAGACGGAGCCCACCAGCAGACCACGGAAACCACCGTGGCCACGGGTGCCCAGGACCACCAGGTCAGCAGAGTTGGAAGCCTCCACCAGGGCATCTGCGGGACGACCGGAAAGCACGTGAATCTTGGTGTCCAGACCAGGCGCCTGCTCCAGAGCAACGTCCTCGACCGCCTGGCACAGGGTGCGTGCCGGCTCCGTGAGCTGGTCCGCAATGGCCTTGTCCAGCTCGGCGGAGCCGGAGGGCAGGGAGGTGATGGTGGGGATGACGGTCACGATGGACAGGCCCTTGCCGTGACGCTGGGCGTAGCTGGCTGCATGGCGGACCGCCGGGGACTTGGGGCCCAGCTTGTCCACTGCCAGCACAACACGTCCGGAGAACTCGCCGTCCTGGGAGTCCCAACCATCCGGCAGCACAATCACGGGGCACTTGGCGTGTGCAGCGGTGGCTGCGGACACGGAGCCCAGACGTCCACGGATGCCGTGCAGTCCACGCTTGCCCAGAACAATCAAGGAGTTGGGTCCGGACTCATGAACCAGCACCCCGGCCACGTCACCGCGCTCCAGGACACCTTCCGCCTTGACTCCGGCATCCAGCGCCTTCTGCACGCCGGCCTTTGCGGTTTCTTCCGCCTCTTCCTCGATCTTCTCCAGGAACGGGCCGGTGATGGCGGCATCTGCCACCACGGGGCGGCCGGTGGAAACCACGACGGTCAATGGGGCATCGGCTGCCTTGGCCTCTTCAACGGCCCAATCCAATGCATGCTCCGCAAATGCAGAGCCGTCATATCCGACGAGAATCTTCTCAGTCATCGCTCAGCCCTCTCTTCTGGGTCAGGGAGGACGAGACGTATGGGTCGGTCACCCAGATTGGCGTCTTCGCCTCTCCACCCCCATTCTATGGCTTCAGGTGCTTTTCGGCCCCAGAAATTTGGCAACGACTCTCCAGGTGACTTCCCGTGGTGCACACCCGCCACAAGCCGCCACATTCAGGCGTTGAGCAGCCAGCGATCCCCCCGCACACGAACCCCCAAGGTGACAGCCCGCGCCCCGATGTAACCGAAGGCGTAGGCCACCCACAGCCAGATCAGTCCAGGCATCTGAGCCAGTGAAGCCAGATGCACCACCAACAGCAGCGGCAGGTACACCACCAGGTTGATCACCCCGGCCAGAGCCAGGTAGCGGGCATCACCGGCACCGATCAGGACACCGTCCAGCACGAACACCCACGACGCCAGGGGCTGACCCACAGCCACCACCACCAGAGCTGCGGCGAACAATCGCTGTACCTGAGCGTCCGGGGTCAGCAACGGAGCGGTCCAGGGAAGGACCAGACCGACCACCAATCCGGTGACCACCCCGAACCACAGGCCGAACACCAGGATGCGGCGCATCAACTGCTTGACCTGGTCGCGTTCCTCCTGCCCCGCAGCCCCGGGGGCACGCAGGTCCCGCGCCCCGGTTTCCTTGCCCACCAACGCCTGAGCGGCGATTGCCAACGCGTCCAGGGCGTAGGCCATCACGTTGAAGATGGTCATGACCAGTTGATAAGCCGCCAGATTATGTGCGCCCTGAGCAGTCACCACCACCACCGTCAGCATCAGGGCCACCCGCAGGGAGACCGTGCGCAGCATCAACCACGACCCCACCCCCATGAGGGCAGTGAGCCGGCGCGCAGTGGTGCCCACGCCGACGTCGTGATGAGCGGCCTTGCGGGCCAACAGCACCATGAATGTGAAGGCCATCAGCCACTGGGTGATGCTGGTTCCCAGTGCCGCACCGGCCACGCCCATGCCCGCGCCGTAGACCAGGGCCACGTTGGCACCCACGTTGAAGACCGCACCAGACATGGCGATCACCAGCGGTGTGCGGGTGTCCTGAAGACCACGCAGCACCCCCATTCCGGCGGTGACCAGCAACATGGCGGGGATCCCGATCAGGGACCAGTGCAGATAGGTCACAGCCTGTTCCAGCACCTGGCCGGAACCACCCGTGGCGCTCAGCAGCGGGCGCCCCACGGCTGCACCCAACCCGGCCAGCAGCACACCCAGCACCGCTCCCAACCACAGGCCGTCACGCCCCACCGCCAACGCTTGCGCCATCCGGCCGGCCCCCACATGCTTGGCCACGGCCGGGGTGGTGGAGTAGGCCAGGAACACCATGAGGCCCACAGCCGTCTGGATCACCGCACTGGCCAGGGCAACGCCCGCCAGAGGGTCCGTACCCAAATGGCTCACGATCACCGTGTCCGCCAACAGGAACAACGGCTCTGCGATCAAGGCACCAAAGGCCGGGACCGCCAACGCCAGGATCTGGCGATTGAGGCCGTCGCGCCGCACCGGCCGCCGGCCTGCCGCCGCTGATCGTCTTCTGGCCACTGGCCCTCCTGTTCCGTGGTGATGCCCTTGCCAGGGGCGGATACAGCTCATCCGCGCGTCAAAACTGTGCCACACCCCGGCCCGGTGTGCCGTGGTTGCTAGCCTGTGGCTGACAGCGCCCACCAAGACCACTCAGCAGCGGGTGTGCGGCGCTGTCCCTCACCGAGGCCACAGCAATTGGACCCGACCATCCCCATTGGACTGGACCATCCCGATTGCCCTGCACCGCCCCGGTGAGCCTTCCCCGTCACCATCCGCAGGAGGAGCCATGGCCCGCTCAGTGAGAGGGCGCATCCACAACGGTGGCCTGCCCTCCTGGCCTCCGTTACGCACACGAGCCGTGGTCAACGGCCTGTGCCTGACGGTGTTCGGTTCACTGCTCTTTCACATCACCTGGAACATGTTGAACTTCCAGGTCTACGACGCCCATGAAACCTCCATGGTGCTGCGTGTGCTGGCCATCTGGCTGGCCGTTGGTCTGCCCCTGGGGTGTGTGGCAATCGGCATTCACCTGGTGCTCACCGCCGCCACTGCCCGGGATCGTCTGCTGCTCTCCCACGGCGCAGCAGCCTGGGACCCTGGTGAACAGGATGCGGTGTTGCGCGGCGTCAGGGTGCGCAACTGGCGCCCTGCCACAGGCTCACGCCCGGGGGCTTTCTCCGCGCGCACCCTGGGCTGGGTCCCCGTGCAGACCCCCCTGGCGCTGCTGCCCCTGGGATTGGGCGTTGTGGTGGGGCTCGGCCTGATGATCTGGCTGGCCACAGGCTACGGCCGCGCCGCCCTGATCCTGTGGGTCACCATCGCCTGGCTCGCATGGCGCAGCTGGCGTGCCTGGGGAGGCTGGACCGACTTCCGCACGGATCGGCAACGCCGACCGGGCTCGGCTCAACAGTCACCGGA
This sequence comes from Kocuria sp. ZOR0020, assembly GCF_000800955.1. NCBI lineage: Bacteria > Bacillati > Actinomycetota > Actinomycetes > Micrococcales > Micrococcaceae > Kocuria > Kocuria sp. ZOR0020. The sequence goes on along the minus strand of NZ_JROX01000058.1, from coordinate 25,685 downwards.
TGGCAGCCGCGTGGTGGTCATCACCGCTGACGAAGCCTGGGACCACGACGACGACGTCGACACCCACCACCTGCCCGCGCACCCCGACCCCTACCAGCGGGAACAACAACTGCGGCAGGCCATGGCGGATGAAGCGCCAGGCAGTCGGTATGCCGGTCATGACCGGCTGGGTGGTAACGGTCGGCTGGGTGGAAATGACGTGCGCGTCGAGGCCATCCAGGACCCCAACACCTACCGAGCTGAGACCACGGACCTGATTCCCGTGTACGCGGATGACGATCAGTACCCCGGGGACGAGTCCACCGGGGAGATCCCGGTGGTCCGTGAGCAGGACACAGCCCCGTTGCACCCGGATGATCGCAAACCACGCCGCCCCAAGCGCGCCCGCGTGGCAGCAGAGGACGAACAGGTGGTCCTGGTGGATCGCTCCGCCCAACGGGCTCACCAGGCAAGACTCAAGCGCAATGGACAATCCACGGATGCGCCGGCCGGACGCAGGCCAGGGCGCCGCCCCACCTCACGGCAAGAGGTTGCAGAGACTGAACCCACCAACGGCCGCGGACGGGGCCGAGGACTGCGCAAATACCTGGGTGAGCGGGTGACCGATCATCCAGCGGCCCACGCCAACCCGGGGAACCCGGCCGCTGACGCCCGAACCAGTCACATGCGGACGGTGCGCCGCAGCGGAGCTCCTTCCAAAGCAGAAGCCGAACGTGAGATCTACGACCGCAAGGTGGAGGCCGATTCCATTTTTGGCTACGTCATGGGCAAGCGCCGGGAGGACTGAGCAGGTAGCTCAGTGGCCGCGCAACTCATCCAGTTTGCGGCGGTCCTTCTTAGTGGGGCGCCCGGCACCTGGATCCCGGCGCGGCACCGCAGCACGGATCTGGGGTGGCGGTGGTTCGGAGAGATCGTTGTAGCACTCGCGCGCCACAGGGGCACCCACCCTTTTGACCAGCAGTTTAGTGACTTCCAGAACCTGCTGCCACCCAGGGCGGCGCACCACCACGGTGTCCCCCACGCGTACCGCTTGGGAGGCCTTGACGGGAGCCTGGTTCAATCTGACGTGACCGGCCCTGCATGCCGTGGTGGCCGCTGCACGAGTCTTGAACACCCGTACCGACCACAACCAGACGTCCAGCCGGACTGAGGCCGGCCCACTGTCCTGTGCAGTCGTGGGCCCTGGTGAATTCTCCCGAGGTGCCATGCCGTCCATGCTCTCACCTCAATGGAAGCTCTGACCTCAACGGAAACTGTTGCCACAACAGTGATTTTGCTGTTGATCGCCCCCGGCGGCGGGCGTATCTTTCAAGCATCAGTTCTCGAGGGACAAGGAGTTCGGATGGAGATGCGGACACTCAGCGAGACCGAAACGGGCAAGGCTGCAGGAGCCGTGAGCTAACAGGCCGGAGCAGACCACCCCATCGACCGGATGACGAATTGCACCCGCACAAGAACCTGACGGGACATCAACAAGCCGGAAGACGGAATCCGTGGCGCAGGCAGAAACCATTGAACAGCACGGTGGCAATGCCGAACCCGCAGTAGGATCGAGATTTTCAAGAACCCCACAGCGATCGCGACGCTGCGGGGTTCTTTTTGTGCCGTGTGCCGTTAACCATTTTGCAATCACGGTTTTGGCCAGTTTCACCCGCCGTCATGCGGCCCAAAGCGTGTTTCAAAGGTGCTCCCGAACCCTCAAGATGGTGCACATGACACACATGCTGCTCGGCTTGGACATCGGTGGAACCAGCACCCAGGGCCTGGTGGCGGAGTACACCGCCGGCCAATGGAACGTGGTGGCTCGGGCCAACGGCCCCAGTGCCAACGTGCAGAACGTGAGTGCCCAGGCCGCCGTGGCGGCCCTGGATCAGGTGGCCAGCCATCTTGGGCTGAGCCCCCTTCCCGCGGGAACGGCACTGCACGTGGTGGCTGGTTCCGGCGGCGTTGACACCCCGGAGGACGCCGAGCAGCTACGCGCCAGGATCGCCCAAGCCCTGGGAGTCGTCCCAGGGCAGAAGGGCCTGGACATCACGGTGGTGCACGACACCCGCTTGATCCTGGCGGCCGGAGGGCAGGACACGGGGATCGCGGTGATTGCAGGAACCGGGTCCGTGGCGTGGGGTCGCACCGCGGACGGGCAGGAGTCCCGCAGCGGCGGCTGGGGCCATCTACTGGGTGATGAGGGCAGCAGTTGGTGGGTGGCACGTGAAGCTGTGCGGCGCTCTCTACGGCGCCACGACATGGGACTCCCGGCAGATGATCTGGATTGCGCCGTGTTGCAGGCCCGTGGCCTGGACGCCCGAGATCACCTTATTGCAGATTTCCACTCCCACGCGGAGCGCACCGAGTGGGCGGGACTGGCCCGGCTGGTGGACCAGAACGCCACAGTCGGCCACCAGGATTCACAAGAACTGCTGCTGCAAGCCGCAACGCACTTGGTCACGGCAGCCAAGACTGTGGTCACCCAGTTGGGTGTCACCGGCCCCGTGGTGGTGGGTGGCGGGCTGATTTCACACTCCGCTCAGGTGCGCAGCGCTTTTCGGGACCTGGCAGATGATGCCGGGCTGACCGACGTCGTGGTCCTTGAACAGGATCCGGTCATGGGCACCCTTCACCTGGCGGGGCAACCACCCCGGAACTGACACCGGCCCGGTTCCTTGTAGGAACCGGGCCGGTGTTCACGTGAGGCGGGGCGGATCAGTTGTTCATGATCTCCGCAACAGCTGCTTCACGGGCCAGCTGTTCAGTGGACTCCTCAAAGCCCCACTTGCCGTCGGCATCCACGGAGACCAACCACTTGCCTTCGCCGTATTCGGTGTAGACCACGGAACGGCCGATCTCATTGGCGGCCAATTCCTGGTTGCCGTAGGTGCCGTCCTCGTAATCGGTCGAGGCGTAGACAATGAAGTTGGAGCTGCCGTTGTGGCTCATCTTGTACCAGGTGCTGCCGTCCTGGACGTCCACGGTGAACACAGCATCGCCGTCGCCCTTGACGCTGCCGCCGTCCACGTTGGCAAGGTCGTCCAGGTTGTAGACCTTGATCTCGAACTCAGCGTCCTCGTCCTCGGTCCAAACCTTGGTCACGGGGTTGCCGCGATCGTAGGAATAGGCGTTGAGCAGCTGGAAGCTTTCGCGGTTGCTGGAGCTGCCGGTCACGTAGGCATCGGAGCCGTCTTCGCGTTCGGCTTCAAAGGTCACGTAGCTGCCGTTCTTGGAGGTGACGGAAATCAGCTGCGGAGCGTCGTCTCCGTTGGGGCGAGGCAGCTCAATTTCACCGTCGTCCTGGGTGAAGGTCTCCACGGGTTCCGTGGGATTGGAAACCTCCGTGGCGCCTTCCGGATCAACGTTCAGGCGGGTGGCTTCCTCGGAGACCGTGGGGCTGCCCCCACCGGTGGCTCCGGCATCCGCGGTGGCCATACCGCCCGGTGAGACGTCGTTGCCGGGATCCTGGGTCTGTGACTGGGTTTCTTCGTCGGAGGCTTGTTCATCGTTGCCACCAAAAATGCCGCTCAGGGCCAACACCAGGACCAGGAGGATCACCAACAGCAGGGCGATCACAGCCCCCAAGATCCAGGGCAGCTTGGAACGGCCGCCACCACCGGTGGCACCGGAACCGCCCGAGTTGGGGGGCACGTTGCCTGTTCCACCGGCCTGGTAGGGCGTACCGGCCCCACCCTGCGCGTTGTACTGGGGTGCCTGGTTGGCGGCGAACTGGCCACCTCCGGCATCACGGACCGTGGGCTCCGGGGAGTTCACGGACTGCTGCGTGGTGGGCGCATCCGAGCCCTGGTACTGCGGCATGCGGCTGGTACCGGTTCCGGCATCCTGCCCGCCAAAGGACGGTGCCGACGGCGAACCCGCACCTGCGGCAGCACCGGCACCTGCAGCGCCTGCGGCACCCGCGCCGCCATCGGTTCCGGATTCTGCACCGGATGCGTCCGAGGCCGTGGAATCATCGGTCTGGGGGTCTTCGGTCCAGAGGTCCCAGCCCTCAGGGGCGGGGCCCCAGGCGGGATCGGGCTGCCACCCTGGGGGCGGCTGCCAGCCTTCGGGAGGCTTGGGCCAGTTGGGCGGAGGGTTGAAACTGCGGGCCACGGGTGCTCCTCATGACTTGGATCAAGCGTGTGGAGTGGTCTCAGCACGGTCCCCTGGGAGGAAACCAGAAGGGGGTGCACCGTTGCTGGGACAGTCTCTCCACCCGGGTCACGGACCCGGCCGACTACATGAATACAAGGTGACTGTAATTGTTTGCAGATTCAAACCGTTGGACCTTGTGTGACATGCCGTCAGGGATGTGCCACTGCGCGGCGCGCTCCCGACGGCTGCAAGCACTGCGGCTGAGAAACCGGGCAGCGTAGGCTCATGGGAAGAACACAGCAGTCTTGCAAGATGACGCCCGCCCGACCACAGACCCGAAAAGGTGATTACACGTGGCCGACCTTGATCCCACGGCAGCCCATGACGCCCTGCGCCGCCCCTCGGCACTGACCGCCGAGCCGTCCCTGCTGCGCCAGACCGTGGCCTCCGCCGGCGACTCCGCACAGAAGACCCTTCAGGACGTGGTGAACGGCCCGGGCAACACTCCCGCCGACCGGGTTGCGGCAGCCGTGATCCTCTCCGGCATGTTCCAGGACCCCTCAGCAACCTCACGCATTGACGCGGATCAGGCCGTGGACCCCACCGTGCTGGAGCTCTCCTGGGCACCGGATCTGCAGCCGGCAGCGCGTCAGGCGCTGGGGGACCCTGTGATTGTGTCCCTGCTGACCTGGGCTTCCACGGCTTCACCAGGGGAACCGCCCGTGTCCGCAGCCCGCACCGCCGCAACCCTGGGCATTGACGACGACGGCGCCATCTATCAAAAGGTCTCCCAACGCGCCGTTCAACTGGCTGATCAACGCGGCACCCACCGAACCCGCAAGGATCAACTGCGCCAGTTCACGGAAGCCCTGGGACGGGCTGATCAGGCTGCGCGTCAGACACGGGACACGGAATCTGAGACCTCGGACGGGACGAGCCCTGCGGCGTCGTCTCCGGATGGATCACCAGGATCGCAGACAGGGTCATCGACGGCGTCTTCGTCGTCGAGCAGCGCACACCCGGACCACGGTTCCGATGCGCAGCCGAGTTCCTGGTCCCACCATGACGACCGCGCCCTGGAAAACCTCCTGGGCCGGGATGCGCAATCCACCCAGCCGCCGTCGGAGACTCCCCAGGCCCCCACGCACGACCACCAGCCACCTGCGCAAGCCGATCCGAACCACGGTCAGCCGGTGGGCTTCCACGACTCCCCGGGAGGCCGGGAACCGAGTTCTCAGGGCAATCCCCAGGACGAGGCTTCACGCGGGTGGGGGCTGGGTTCGGACGGGCCCAAGGATGAACCGCGTTACGGAGACCGGTTCGAGGACCAGCGGTGGAGTGACCCGGATGCCCAACATCAGGACCAGCCTGGACCCGGCCCGCGGCGTGCCTACGACCCCCGCGCACTGTTTGACGGACCCATGTCTGAGGCGCAGCGGGCGGATGAGAAGAACGTCCTGCGCAACTGGGGAATCACCGCTGCCGTTCTGGTGGGGATCCTGATCCTGGTGGGGTTGTTGATCTGAATCAGAGCGTGTGACCGGCGGGCTGGACAGCACCCCTTTGTGGAACTTCATGGCCCGTCAGGGTATGTGAGGTGATTCACACTGGGTATGTTGGTGGCATGACTGCCCAACCCACTGCTGCGCCCGGGCCTGTGTCCCGGGCGGAGGAGACTCGACAACGCTTTGTGGACGCCGCAGTGACCCTGTTCAAGGAACACGGTTACGGCGCCACATCCATGTCACAGGTTGCCGCAGCCGCCGGGTCGAGCCGAGCCAACCTCTACCTGTACTTCCACTCCAAGTCGGAGATCGTCCTGGAGTGGATGCTGGAACTGCGCCCGGAGTTGGACCGCATTTACTCCCAGCTGGACCACCTCCCGGAGTACTCGGTGCAGTCCTGCCGCGTGTGGCTGGCTCAAGTGGTGGCCGTGTGGCGGGCGCATCCGGAGGAGCTGGACGCCATGGAACAAGCCATGGCCGAGGACAGCGACGTCCACCGGGCCCGGGTTGAACTGTGCCGGGAAACAGCATCGGGCCTGCAGGCACTGCGCTGCGGATCCGGAAACCACCAGGGCGGCGAGCTGCCCTCACGGGAGCTCGCCGCCCGGCAGGTGCACATGGTCAGCCTGATGCTCGGCACCGAAAGTTGCTTGTCCTCCATGGTCCTGCATGAGGCCATCCTGGAAGAGGATCTGTTCCTCAACGCCCTGGCATGCCAATGGTCAACGCTGCTGAACGGGCTCACTCACTGCTGATCACGTGATGCTGCCGGATCCTGCAGTCCGTTGCATCAGCCTCACACCAGGCCGCTCGAACGCCCAGCGCCCCGGCATCCGGCATCCGGCATCCGGCGCAATGATCTCCCATGACCAGGCATCCCGCACCCAGTCCTGCGAGCGCACCGTGTCCCGATTCAGTTTGGGCCGGATGACGGGCTCCTTCGACCTACACGGATTGGCCTTGCAGACGGGCGCAGGGCCGGTCACAACGCCGCGGTCCTGAGCGGTCTCAGCCGGTCGGCCTGGTGCTGCACCTGCAGCGGTGGCACCCAGAACCACCAAGAGACCACTGGTGACAAGGGCTGCTGAGGCCCGAAAACTGTTGAGTGCGATGTTCATGGCTGACCCCTATCGGAGGTCGTGTGGGGTGGATGTGGATGATGCCCCTCCGGATGGATCCTGGAGGATCACATCTGGCGGGGCATCATCAGAGTGGGTCTCAGGCAGCAGGTGTGCCGGAGTCGGCGTCGGCTTCCTCAGGAGTGGAAGGCTCAAAGCTCCATCCGGAGTCGGCCTCCACCACGATGTAGTACTCGCCGGCGTCGACGTCCAGGTAGCCGTAGCCTGCACCGATCTCGTTGAAGGTGTACTGCGTGCCCTGGCCGCCATCCTCGGTGTCTTCACCGTGGACGATGAAGTTTCCGCCGCCGTCGTGGCTGGCCTTGACGGTGACGTCCTCATCCCCCTCCCACTTGAACGCGCCAAAGCCATCACCGGTGATGGTCTGGTCCGGTCCCGCGGTGGGGAGGGAGTCGACGTCGTAGAAGCTCATGGTGAAGCTCTCACTGGAATCCCCCTGGATCTCGTAGGACTTGGTGTTGGTGGGGTTGTACGGGGTGTACGGGTCCACAAAGTTGATGGACTGCTGACCCGTGTCCACACCACTGAGGATTCCTCCGTGGTCAGCCTTGGCGTAGAGGTAGGTGTACTTGCTGGAGGAGGTGTTCTCAAGGACCACCACAATGGGGCCGTCGTGCTCCGGGACCTCCACGGTGTCACCACCCTTGCCCTTGACGGTGGAGATGGGCTCGCCCTTCAACTGGGTGGTGTCCACATCCCCGGTGGAAGCAGCGGAACTGCTGGTGCTCTTGGGGCTGGCAGAGCTGGTGCCGGTTTTGTCACCGGAGCCGCTGGGCGTTGCGGAGCTGGTGGAGTCCGGAGTGTGGGTGGGCTGGGTGGTTTCCGTCGGGCTCGGCTGGGACTGTGTGGTTTCCGTGGGAGCGGGCTGGCTGCCTCCGGTGGGGACACAACCGGCCAGGCCAAAGGTTGCGGTGACGGCCAGGAGGCCGACGGTCAACGGGGTACGGAGAGAGAGGTTCTTGGTCATGACGACCTCCTTGAGGAAAAGGGGCGGACTGTCGAGTGGTTTGCTGTGTGCCTTGGATCACCGGCACACCACGAGTGAAACACCTCTTATTCGCATTTGCAAACCCCTACAACGTCACAGTCCGTAATGCATTAGCAAATTCCCAGGTCAGCCCAGGCACAAGAATTTTTCTTTCGGGGCCTGTGTTTGCACGCTCTTGAGCGCAAACCTGTCCCCGCCTCAGCTGAACCACTGCCCCGTGACGCGCAAGGCTTCTAGGCTTGTGTCATGACGCACACGCCACTGCTGAGCACCGCCCGAACCACCCTGTTCGCCCCCGCGAGCAGACCTGACCGGGTCCTCAAAGCACAGAGCTCCGGGGCCGATGTGGTCATTGTTGATCTGGAAGATGCCGTGGCCGGCCAGGACAAGGACCAGGCCCGCGACAATCTGATGGCGCTGCTGGGTGGAACCAGCAGGCATGGCCGTCTGAGTGCTGCCGTGGCGGTTCGCATCAACTCCCCCAGGACACAGGCAGGCGCACAAGACCTCAAGGCACTGGCTGCCGTGGGCACTGTGGAGCTGTTGGACGCCGTGGTGGTTCCCAAGGTGGAGGAGACAGGGCATCTGAGATCCGTGCGGGAGGCCCTGCCCGGCACCCACCTGGTGGGGACCATTGAGTCAGCAGCCGGGTTGTTGCACCTGGAAGCCTTGGCTGCCCAGGACGCGGTGATCAGACTGGCCACAGGCACGTTGGATCTGGCCCAGGATCTTGGATGTGCCCTGGATTCCCGCACCATGGACGCCGCTCGCGCCCGCCTGGTCACGGTCTCCCGCGCCCTGGGTCTGGCCGGGCCGCTGGATTCACCCACTCCGCAGTTCAAGGACCTGCGCCCCGTTCAAGTGGCTGCACGGTTGGCCAAGGAAGACGGTTTCACGGGCAAGTCCTGCATCCACCCGGCACAGGTGGATGCTGTGGCCCAGGCTTTTGCTCCCACCATGGACGAAATCGAGTGGGCCCGCTCGGTCATTCACGCCGACGACGGCGCCACGTCCGTGGACGGATCCATGGTGGAAGCACCTGTGCTTGCGCGGGCACGTGCCATCCTGGACGGCCCACACGCCTGAACCACGCAGTGAGATGTGATCGACCCCCGCGGTATGAACCTCGACAGTTCCCGCGGGGGTCGACATCTACGAGCCGTCAGCCGACGGTCAGCAGGCTGCCCCGGCCAGCTGTGCACCGTGGTCGACACCGTGCTGGGCACTGTGCTCGGCACCGCCCTGTGCACCGTGGACGAACTGGTCCATCTGAGCGGATTCGCCTGCGATGGCGGGGTCAGCGGGCGCGCCTGCGGTGGCGGTGGCAGCGGGGGCAGGGTCAGAGGGGACCGACGTGCTGGTCTCCACTGCTGGCTGCGCGGTGGCCACGTCCTGGACAGTCACAACCGTCTGATCCGCCTCCGGAGTCATATCCTCGGATGCAGAGGTGGTCTCATCAGCGGCCACTTCAGAAGGGGCGGTGGTGGCAGCAGTTGCCGTGGTGCCGGTTCCGGTGCTGCCGGCAACCGAACCCGACCAGCATGACTCGGAGGCCGCCCACGGAGTGGTGCCTTGTGCGTTGTAGAGCTCGATCGCGGCAGCGTCCTGCACGGATTCCGGGGCGCTGGCGGCCGTTGCATAGCCGGCGGCGGCAGACATGGACTGCCACGTGGAATCCAGGAACTGGTAGGCCCCGGAGGCACCGGAGGAGGCGTTCACCGCCGAGTAGTTCCCGCCGGATTCGCAGCTCTTGATGGCCTCCAAGGCGGGGATTCCTGTGTCGGCGGCCTGGGCAGGTGCGGCGGCAAAACCTGCACCGATCATCAGTGCGGCACCTGAGAGACCCAGGGCACCGCGGCGCACCAAGGATCGACGACGGGCGGGGGCGGTCATTGTGGTGGTCATGTTCTCTCCGTTCCAGAGTTCGGCTCCAGGCGCCGGCCCTTGCGGCCACACCCGGTTGATCATTCGGTCACGCAGCCTTGGGGCATAGCCGGCGGCTCGAACCATGCCAATCAGGATTGAGGGCAAGCATGTCGGCTTCCTGACGGAACTGTGTCCGGCGGACAGGTTGGAGGGACCTGCGCACGGTGAGCGGCGCGTCGTCGTCGTGGGTGGGGCGGGGGCAGAAACGGCGGCCGGAGGCGGTGCACAAGGGTGGGGCAAGACTCAGGGGCGCCTGGTCCGGGCCACAGGTTGGGCACAGCCAATCTGCCCATATTTTTTTCATGCGAATTTTCACCGTGGACCTGCGTTCGGCCACCCAACCCCCGGGGCCGGCTGGTGCTGTCCAGACACGGACTGTGGACCCGGACTGGGCTGATGCCGCGGACAGCGTGCAACGAATCAGCTTGCCATCGGCCCTTCCGTGGGCATGTGTGGACCATCAGCCTGACGCCGTGGTGCTGACCGTGGAGGCCGCCGGAACCTACGACACCGTGGTGGCCCAGGCGCTGCGCACGGACGGGATCCACACTCCGGTCATGGTCCTGGCCCAGCACACGGACCCCCATTCCACCGCCAAGGCGCTTGAAGCCGGGACGGATGACGTTCTGGAGGCGCCTGTGAGTGTGGTGGAGATGCGGGCGCGGTTGCGAGCCCTGAGCAGGCGACCGGCAACGTGGGAACCTGACGAGTTCACGCACGGGGCGGTGACGGTGGACCTGCTGGGGCATCGGGCTCTGGTGGACGGGCAGGACCTGGACCTGACGCCGGTGCAGTTCCGTCTGCTGGCTGTTCTGCTGCGCAATGCCGGACGCACCCTGACCCGCGACCAATTGCGTGAGTCCGTGTGGGACCCGGCGGAGGAGTGGGGCTCCAACGTGCTGGAACAGGCGGTCTCCGGGCTGCGCACCAAACTTGCGGAGCACCGTGTGCGGGACTGCCTCAAAACGGTCCGCGGGGTGGGCTACAGGATGGAATCCCCTCACCCCTTCCCCGCCGAATAGGCCGTTTGATCGCCCCTGAGTGGGTCAGCAGCGATCAAACGGCCTACTCGGCGGGTGGGGGTGGAAGAGAGGAGTGGCTCAGACGTCCCGGCGGGTGCGGTTGACCACCTTGGAGCGCACCGTGATGGCCAGGATCAGCAACAGCACGCCGTAAAGCACCAGCGGGATGGGACCGGAGACCAGGATGGACCAGTCACCACCGGAGCTCAGCAAGGCATCCCGCAGGCTGGACTCCGCCAGCGGCCCCAGGACCATGCCGATCATGAGCGGAGCCAAGGGCACCCCGTAGCGGCGCATGGCAAAACCCAGAAGCGCCAACGCCAACAGCAGGATCAGGTCAAAGATCCGGCCCGAGGTTGCATACACACCCAGACCACAGAACACGGTGATGCCCGCGTACAGGTACGGCTTGGGGATCAGCAGCAGCTTGGCCCACAGCGGCGCAAACGGCAGGTTCAGGATCAACAGGACCACCATGGCCACAAAGAAGCTGGCAAGCAACGGCCACACCAGGTCCGTGGAACGCTCGAACAGCAACGGACCCGGCTGCAGGCCGTACTGCTGGAAGGCAGCCAGCATGATGGCCGCCGTGGAGGACACCGGCAGACCCAGTGCCAGCAGCGCACCCATGGCGGTACCGGTGGTGGCGTTTCCTGCCGCCTCCGGTGCGGCCAGACCACGGATGGCACCCTTGCCGAACTGCGGATCCTTACGACGACGGTCCAGTCGACGCTCGAGGTCGTAAGCCATGAACGTGGGGACCTCCGAGCCACCAACCGGAATCACACCAAAGGGCAGGCCGATGGCTGTGCCACGTGCCCAGGCGGGTGCGGCCTCCTTGAGTTCATGCCGCTTCAGGAACGGCCGACCCTTGACGTTGACCTGGCGGGGGTTGCGTTCCCGCTTGAGCCGGGAGGCCACGTGCAGGACCTCACCCAGGGCCAGGATGGCCACGGTCACGGTGATCAGGGAGATGCCGTCAAAAATCTGTGGGGCACCCAGGGTGAATCGCTCCACACCGGACATGGCATCAATGCCCACAGTGGCAATGGCCAGACCGATCACCAATGACGCCAGACCCTTGACCGCGGAATCAGCGACGACGGAGGAGGTGGCCACGAATGCGAACAAGGCCAGGGCAAAGTACTCTTGCGGACCGAACATGGCCGAGAGCTCAGCCAACCTGGGGGCCAGGAACACCACCAGCGCGGAGGCCGTCATACCGCCGATGAAGGCACCGATGGCGGCGGTGGCAAGAGCCTGGGGCGCTCTGCCCGCCAGGGCCATCTTGTGACCCTCGAACGTGGAGGCAATGGCCGAGCCCTGCCCCGGGGTGTTCATCAGGATGCCCATGGTGGAATCCCCGAACAGACCACCGAAGTAGACACCGGCGAACATGATGAACGCCGCGGTGGGATCCAGGGCAAAGGTCATGGGCAGCAGCAGCGCCACCGCCATGGAGGAGCCCAGACCGGGCAGCACGCCAACGGCGGTGCCCAACAAACAGCCCACCAGAACCCACAACAGGTTCATGGGGGTCAGCGCCCCCTGGAAGCCCTCCGCCAGTAGATTCAAAGATTCCATGTCAGAGGCCTCCCAACAGACCGGAGGGAAGGTTCAGACCCAGACCCACGGCAAAACCCAGGTAGATCAGGCTGGAGAACACCAACGCCAAGGAGAGGTCAAAGACGGGCCGCTTGCTGCCCACCCCGCGGGCAACACACCAGAACAACAGGGCTCCGGCAATGATCCAGCCCAGGAACTCGATCCCCAGAGCAAACAGCAGGAAGCCGCCCACCAGCCACGCCACGGCCTTCCAGTCCGAGTGGAACGTGTAGGAGGCGGCATCTTCAGCATCCCGCTTCTCCGGGTGGCGCAAGACATCCAGCACAAGCAGTGCGGCCAGGACGTATCCCACAATGGCCAGCAGCATGGGGTAAAAGCGAGGGCCGGGGAAATCAGTGTTCTCCGGAACGGTCATGGTGACCATGCCGTATACCAGGTAGGTGCTGATCCCGGCCAGGACCAGCGGTATCACCAGACCCGAACGACCGGGCAGGAAACCCTGCCCCCGCCCAGGCTCCGATGCACGACCCTGCCCTGCAGCGGACTCGGCAGATGATGCGGGAGGCGTGTCCCAGGGCGGCCCCGAAGTCGTCTCCGTTGACGGTGAGTTCACGATGGTCCTAGGTGATGTGGTGCGGTCAGTCCATGACACATGCGCGTCCGCTCAGCGTTGGTGCCGCGTACCCGAAAGGGGTTGCGAGGTGCCGTCAATGCGGTGGTGACGTGACATTATGGTGCAGATCACACAGGATCATATGCCACGTCGAACCATGGAGGACGCATGACCGTCGTCATTGCCCGCAGCAACTCTCCCGAAAGTGAAGTCGCATTGGAGGCAGGACTTGTGGAGGCCAAGCGCCGCGGGGAGGATGCCGTGATTTTTCAGCTCGACGGCGAGCCCTCCGAGCAGGAGAGCACCGAACGTGACGGCGTGAATGTGACGTACCGTTTCCCCCAACCCCGAGGCCGTGACGCCACCGGCGATCTGCTGGACGTGGCCGAAGAGGTCAACGCCTCCCTGATTGTGGTGGGCATCAAACACCGCAGCCCCGTGGGCAAACTCTTCCTGGGCAGCTCAGCTCAGCAGGTCCTGCTGGAAGCCAACGCTCCCGTGCTGGCGGTCAAAGCCCACGAATCCTGATTCACGCCAACGGCAGGCGCACCGTGAACCGGGTGCCGTGATCTGATCCGGTGAGCGGTGACTGCGCCATTGCTTCTCCCCCGTGTGCCTCCACCACGGTGCGAACAATGGCCAGGCCCAGTCCGGTCGACCCTTCTCCCGGCTGGGTCTTGGCGGTTGCATCCTGGAACGTCCGGGCGGTGTCCCCGCGGGCGAAGCGGTCAAAAAGGTGGTCTTGGAGCTCGGAGGCAACCCCGGGGCCGTCGTCGTCAACGGTGAGCACGGCCTGGTGGGCCTCCAGCCCCAAGGTGATGCGGACCTCCGTGCCCGGAGGGGTGTGTTTGCGGGCGTTGGAGAGCAGGTTTCCCACCACCTGCGTCAGTTGGAGGGCATCGCCGCGGACGGTGACGGGCTGCTGGGTGATGTCCAGGATCCAGCGATGCTCCGGCCCGGCCGCGGTGGCGTCCATGACGGCCTCGGCCACGATTTCGTCAAAGTCCACGAGCTTGGTGTCCGGTACGCGCCCGGCGTCCAGACGCGCCAACAACAGCAGGTCATCCACCAATCCGCCCATGCGCTGGGCCTGGGCCAGGAGCCGCTCCAGGGCTCCACGGCCATCCGGTGTGAGTTGTTCACTGAGGCGGAGCATGTCCGCGTAGCCGCGCACCGCGGCCAGGGGTGTTCTCAGTTCGTGAGAGGCATCCGCCACGAACTGACGCAGCTGCGCCTCCGATGCATTGCGCTGCTGCAAGGCGTCATCCACGTTGAGCAGCAACAGATTCAGGGCATACCCCACATCCCCCACCTCTGTGCCCGGCTGCGCCAGTTCTCCGCGGACCAGGTGGTCACGCACAGCCACCTCACCTGATTCCAGGGGAAGGGCAGCCACCTGGGCGGCGGAGGAGGAAACACGGGCCAGAGGGCGCAAGGACCGACGCACCCACCACAAACCCAACAAGGCCGTGACCAGCAGTGCTGCAGCAGACCCCCCGGTGATTCCGGCGATCAACACGTCCCGGGTGTGCTCCACCTGTTCCGTGGGAACTCCCGTGACCACCACACGCTGGGCGTTCTGATCCGCGCCTGGGGCACCACCGGGGTTTCCCGCGCTCCCGCCACCGGCCCCCAGCTCAACGGCACCCACGCAGTAGTTGCCCAGGGACAATTCGACCCGGTGCAACGGGGCCTGGTTGATCTCCTCGGGCTTGACCGCCCCCACCCGCTCGGTGAGATTCATGTCCTGCAAGGCATCCACGTCCTGCTGCGGCAGATCCTGCGCAACGCCTTGTGGGGTCAGGTAACTGGCCCGCTGGACCTGCCCGTCCACCACCTCCACGGAGAGCACCCCAACCGCCTGACCGGGAGCTTCAAGGGGATCCCGCTCGGCCTTGGCGTCGCCGTCACCATCAGTGGGGTCGGAACCACCGTTGGCGCCGGATCCTCCAGCCGCGTCCGGGCCGTCCGTTGGTTGTGGATACGGTTTGTCCGCGAACACCTGGTCACCGCCCGTGAACGCGGCCGAACGGGCCATGGATTGGCGGACGGCGTCGTCGAGCTGGGCATCCAAGGTGCGCTGGGCCAGCACGGTGATGAAAATCCCGGTGACGGCCAGGACGGCGGCCAGCAGCAGGAGCACTCCGGCCACGGTGCGGAAGGCCAGCGTGCGGTGGAAAGGCAGGCGTGCGGTCATGAAAACTCAGGCCGGGCGAATCACGTAACCGGCACCGCGCACCGTGTGGATCATGGGTTCCCGGCCTGCGTCGATCTTTTTGCGCAGGTAGGAGATGTAGAGCTCCACAATGTTGGCCTGGCCCTGGAAGTCGTAGTCCCACACGGCATCCAGGATGCGGGACTTGGAGAGCACGGCACGGGGGTTCTCCATCAGGTAGCGCAGCAACTGGAACTGGGTGTCCGTGAGGTCGATCGGCTCACCACCCCGGGTGCATTCACGGGTGCTGACATTGAGCACCAGGTCCCCCACCACCAGTTCATCGGCCTCTTTGGCGGTGACCCCGGAGCGCTCCACCAGGCGGTGCAGGCGCAACAGCACTTCCTCGATGGAGAAGGGCTTGGTCACGTAATCGTCCCCACCTGCAGACAGGCCCGCGATCCGGTCCTCCACCGAGTCCTTGGCGGTCAGGAACAGCGCAGGCACTGTGGGCTGGTTCCGCCGGATCTTGGCCAGCACCTGGGTACCGTCCAACTCCGGCAGCATCCAGTCCAGGACCAGCACGTCAGGGACGAACTCCTTGGCTTGTTCCACAGCGGAACGCCCGGCGTGTTCGATCCGGGTTTCCCAGCCGATCATACGGCAGCCCATGGCCACCAGATCGGCCAGGGCGGGTTCGTCATCCACCACCAACACCCGGACGGGTGATCCATCCGGGTGTGACAAGGCGGGAAGGTTCAGTGAAGGCAGACTCACAGTGCTCCTTAGACGTGTGGCGCCATCATCCCAGAATTTCCCGTGAATCAGCGTGGCCAGGCCGTTGCTGCTGGCCGGAGCCCTACTCTTGTCCCGATGCACCCGGACATGTTGGCCGGGCCTTGGAGAAAGGAGCGCGCATGGACGCGCAGAAGCCCGTGAACGTGGAAGGCGGTCCGGTCTGGATCGACCTGGGCACCCATGACATCGAAGGTGCTGCGGAGTTCTACTCCGGGCTCTTTGGCTGGGAGTTCCGTGAAGGCAGCCCCGAATTCGGCGGGTACCGGATGATTCACAAGGACGGCCTGCCCATTGGTGGTGCCATGACCACCCTGATGGGCCCGGACGGTCCCTCCGAGGAGCCCTTGGGGCCCACCGCGTGGAGCGTGTACCTGCGCACCGCTGACATGGACTCCACCTTGGAGAAGGCCACTGACAACGGTGCCCAGGTGATCGTCCCGGCCATGGACATTGCCGATTTGGGCCGCATGGCCCTGGTCACCGACCCCGCCGGTGCCGCCGTGGGCCTGTGGGAGTCCGGCTCCTTTGACGGCATCGAGAACTGTGCACGCGTGGCCACTCCCTGCTGGTTCGAGCTCATGACCATGGACTTCGACGCCGCCTCCTCCTTCTACCGTGACGTCCTGGCCTGGGACCTCCAGCAGAACCCCGCACAGTCCGAGGCCGCCCCGAACGTCCGCTATGTCACGCATGGGACCGGCGAGCGCACCGCTGCCGGGATGTGTGAGGCCAACAGCTTCATGCCGGAGGGGACGCCGTCGTTCTGGCGCGTGTACTTCGGCACCGCTGACCTGGACTCTGCCCTGAGCACCTTGGAGGAGCTGGGCGGCACGGTGCTGCACCCCGGTGCGGACACCCCCTTCGGCCGCCTGGCAACGGTTGCGGACCCGCAGGGCGCCGGCTTCCAGATCCTGGGGATCGCCGAACAGTACCGCTGAGTGACACCGGTTCCCGGTGAGCCCATTCAGAACACGCTTTTGGCCGGTTAGGGTGCATCAAAAACCGGCCAAAAGCGTGTTGCCCACGGTGTGGTTCACGCCCAATCCATCCCACCTGAGGAGTCCCCATGCCCAAGATCTCCACGTGCCTGTGGTTCGGCAGCAACGGCGTGGAAGCCACCGAGTACTACGCATCCCTGTTCGATGACTCAGAAATCACGCAGATCATGGTTGATCCCGGCGGCAATCCCCACACCACGGAGGGCGAGGACCTGGTGGTGCATTTCCGTCTGCAGGATCAGGAGTTCCAGATCATCAACGGCGGGCCCATGTTCCAGTTGGATGAGGCCGTCTCCATCGTCCTGGAGTGCGAAACCCAGGAGGAGGCCGACCGTTACTACACGGAACTGGCACGGGAGGGCTCGGAACAGCCCTGCGGCTGGGTCCGGGACAAGTTCGGGCTGAGCTGGCAGATCGTCCTGGCCGAGGTGAACAGGCTCTACATGCACCCGGACCGCGCCGTCGCCCGCCGTGCCGTGGAAGCCATGCTGACCATGACCCGGTTGGATTCGGTGGCCATGCGCAAGGCCGCCCTGGGTCAGTGAGCCGCTCCCCCGTCCTGAACTCGCCTTTGGCCGGTTTCCGTGCTCGGGGACCGGCCAAAAGCGTGTTCTGAATGCGTGGGGGTCTCAGCTGTTGCGCAGCACCGCGTCTGCCAGGCGTACGTAGCCCAAGTGGCTGAAGGCCTGCGGGAAGTTTCCCGCGAGCCGGTTGTGTTCGGGTGAGAACTCCTCGGCCAACAGGCCAAGATCGCTGGAGCAGCTGTCCAGGCGGTCCAGCACGGTGTTGGCATCATCCAGACGCCCGGTGTTGGCGTACTGCTCCCCCAGCCAGGTGAGACAGATCAGGAACGGGTACTCATCCCCTTCCAGTCCGTCCATGCCGGAGGCGGTGCGGTAACGGTGCAGGAACCCGTGACCATCCAACAGGTCCTTCTCGATCCGCTCCGTGGTGCCGATCATCTTGGGATCATCCGCTGCCACGAACCCGGTGTGGGGCAGTTGCAGAAGGGAGGCGTCCACCTCCTTATACCCGGGGCCGGGTCCATAGGTCTGAACAAATGAGTTCAGCTTCGGGTTCCAGCCCTCCCGATGAATCTCATCGTGCAGGGCCTTGCGCAGGCGCTGCCACTGCTGAATTTCCTCATCAGAGGCCTGCACACAGGAGCCTGGCCCAGCCGCCTCCACCGCCCGCAGCCCCTCGTCGAACGCAGCCCACATCATCACCCGTCCGTGCGTGAAGTAGGCGGCATCGCCCCGCATTTCCCAGATGCCGTGGTCCTTGCGGTCAAAGTTCTCCGCGCAGAATGCCAGCAGGTGCTTCTGCAGGTTCCAGGACCACTGGTCCTCCTCCCGTCCTGCATCACGCAATGCAGCCAGGGCCAGCATGACCTCTCCCACCACATCGGCCTGGTACTGGTCCACAGCACCGTTGCCCACGCGCACGGGCCGGGAATCCTCGTACCCCGCCAGGTGGTCGAGTTCGGTTTCGGGCAGGTCCCGGCGGCCGTCGATCCCGTACATGATCTGCACCCGCCACGGATCCCCCGCCACGGCTCGCAGCAGCCAGTCACGCCACAGCTTGGCGCCGTCCGTGAAACCGTGCTCCACCAGGGCCTCGATGGTCAGGGAGGCATCCCGCAGCCACGTGTACCGGTAGTCCCAGTTGCGTGACCCTCCAAAATCCTCGGGCAGGGAAGCCGTGGGTGCTGCCACGATTCCACCGGTGCTCTGGTGGGTCAGGGCCCGCAGCACCAGCAGGGAGCGTTCCACCATGGCGGAGCGCTCACCGTCCACCTGCACCCGGTCAGACCACGAGGTCCAGAAGTCCATGGTCTCCGCTATGGCCGATTCAACGTCCGCCACCTCCGGGATGGGTTTCCAGGACTTGGTCCAGGCCAGGGACCACGTGGCGGTGTCCTCCGACTCAGCACTGAGCTGCATGGTGTGCCCCATCCGGGAACTGCGCTCACCACCATGCGGGACCTCATGGGAGTGGAACCCGCCGTTGGCATCCTCCCGGACGCTGAGCAGCGGACCGCGCAGCACCAACATTTCCGGCCCGGCCACAGAGACCAGACCGTGGCCGCCCTCCGGCAGTTCGGTTTTGCGGGTCCAGGCTCCACTGCGCCCGAAATCAGGCCGGATCCGCAGATCGTGTTCAATCTGCACCTCACCCTCCGTGCACGTCACCTGGCGAATCACGTTCGCCTCACGGTCACCTGCCGGCAACAGGTCCACGACGACGGCCTTCCCGGTCGGCGACTCCCAGTAGGTTTCCAACACAAAGGAGCCACCGCGGTATCGACGTCGTACCACCGTGCCGTCGGTCACGGACAGGCGCCAGCGGCCGTCGTCGGGGTTGCCCAGGATGGCGGAGAACACTGCCGGGGAGTCGAAGTCGGGGAAGCACAGCCAGTCGATGCTGCCCTCCCGTGAGACCAGCGGGCCGGTGTGCAGATCGGAAAGCAGCGCGTAGTCCTCCAGCGGCACGGAGCTTGCGGAGCGCTGGGGGCTGTTGTCCTGGGAATCCATGAACCGGTCTTTCTGCACTTGGAACGCATCACGGGCAATTGATCAGTAGCCTACTGTTCATGGGAACTTCCACGCCTCAGGCGAACAGCGGCCACAACAACCAGCCCACCACTTTGGTGATTGTGGGAGCCAGTGGGGATCTGACGGATCGTCTCCTGCTGCCGGCCGTGGGCCAGGTGTTGGCACTTGAGCCGCAGCGGCAGCTGACGGTGATCGGCAACGCCCGCCATGAACCGGATGATTGGGCGGGCACGGTGCGTGCGGCCTTTGAGTCGGTGTCGGCCACCGGGCCGGCGGTGGAGGCCACCATTGCCTCCACCCGCTACGTGGTGGGTGACACCACGGATGCCCAGGAGCTCACTGAGCTGTTGGGTGCCACTGAAGGCCGCGTGATCCTCTACTACGCCCTGCCACCGGCCGTGACGGAAAAGGCCCTGGAGACCTTGGCCCAGGTTGAGCAGCCCGATGACCTGTGGATCGCCCTGGAAAAACCGATCGGCACCGATCAGGAGTCGGCATGGCGGTTGAATCAGGCAGTGGCCAAGATTGTTCCGGAGCAGCGGATTTTCCGGGTGGACCACTTCCTGGGCATGCCCGCGGTGCTGGATCTGGTGGGGCTGCGCCTGACCAACCGGATCCTGGAACCACTGCTGAACCGGGACCAGGTGGAAAGCATTGAGATTGTTTTTGACGAAACCCTGGGCCTTGAAGGCCGGGCCACGTTCTACGAAGGCACCGGTGCCATCCGGGACATGATCCAGTCCCACCTTCTGCAGGTCATGGGCGTTCTGATGATGAATCCGCCGGCTGCCCTGGACGACGACGAAATCCCCACCCTGGTGGCCTCCGTCCTGCGCCACACCCGGCTGGTTGGATCCCCCGCCCAGGCCACGGTGGCCGGTCGTTACACCGCAGGGGATGTGGACGGAAAGCACCTGCCTGACTACGTGGCCGAGGAGGACGTGGACCCGGACGGACGGACCGAGACCTTTGGCCAGATCACCGTTGAGGTGGACACGTGGCGCTGGAACGGTGTGCCCGTGACGTTGCGCTCCGGCAAGGCGATCGCCAATCCGCGCCAGGAGATCGTGGTGCGCTTCAAGCCCGCGCCGCATGACTACGACCACTACGGCCAGTGCACCGGCAACACCTTGCGCATGGGATTCGAGGACGCCCAGATCTGCCTGGATATCAACGCCGGTGGGCCGTTCGACGCCCGCGGGCTCACGCGCCTGCAGCTCAGTTCCTCCACCGGCCCGCAGCCGCTGGGCGCCTACGGCAACGTGGTCCGGTGGCTTCTGGACGGCAACCCGGCCTTCTCCGTGTTGGGGGAAGCCGCTGAGCAGGGGTGGCGGATCGTGCAGCCGGCTGTGGACGCCATCGCCGATGGCACCGTTGACCTGCAGGACTACCGGGCCGGTTCCTCCGGGCCCGCCTGAGCACTGTGCACAGCAGCTGACAGCGGGCCCCGGACACGGATTCTGGGGCCCGCCGTCGGCAAGGTCATGTTCCGGCGGCCGCAGTTCAGGCAGCCGCTGAGTGCGCACCATTGCTGTGTGCCGCACTGACCCGGAACTCCAGACGCCCCCGGATGGCCAGGTAGTGCGCGCGCTCCGTGGCCTCCCACTGGTGCCAGTCCGCAAGATCCCACTCCCCGGTGGCCTGCACACGCACGCCCGGTTCCAGATCGCGGGTCCAGCCGGGGTGCCCGTGCAGC
Organism: Kocuria sp. ZOR0020; assembly: GCF_000800955.1. NCBI lineage: Bacteria > Bacillati > Actinomycetota > Actinomycetes > Micrococcales > Micrococcaceae > Kocuria > Kocuria sp. ZOR0020. The sequence continues at coordinate 4,644 of NZ_JROX01000058.1, read as the reverse complement.
ACGATCTCCTCCCGGAACTGCCCAGCACCTGTTCGCTCCAGTTCCACAGCGGCGGCGTGCTCACCCAGAACCTCGACGACGACGCCCATCACCTGGGACGAATCCCCTGCGGACAACGGCGCCAACACCCGTGCGGACAGCCTGTTTGTGTGGTGACGGCCGGCGGTGGCCGAGGATGCGGCCTTGGCCGCGTGGACGGAGCGGGTCAGAGCAGTCATGGTCTCTCCTGAAGCGATCAGGCACCCCTGCTGCGAGGTGCCGCGGTGTGGCTGAGGAATCGACTGCCCTGGTGCGGCCGATCCGATGTCAACACCAGGCAGTCTGCGCGGCCATGATGAGCCCTTCATGAAACCGGGCTCGGGGTTCTCAGAAAACAACCCCGGCAGGTCCCGGTAATGAACTTGGCGCAACCTGCATGCCGGGACTCACCGGTCTCGGATGCTGCGTTCCAACCCCGTGGCTGCCAGCACCCCGCACGTGATCCAGATGGCGGCAGCAGGGCCCAGGGGTGCTGCCACCACACCTGCAACCAAGGGCATTCCCACCTGGCCCACACGGTTGCTCATCAGCCGCACCGCCAGCGCCGATCCGCGCCAACTGTCCGGGACGGCAGTGGTGATCATGGACATGGTCAAGGGTTGACCCAATCCCAGGAAAAATCCGCCCACTGCCAGGAAGACGCCAGCCAGCCATTCGAGTTCGATCACCAGAGGTGGCACCGCAAGGGTCACCGCGGAAATCAGCAGGCTCGCCTTCAACAAGTTCCTGCGCTGGAACCTGCGGGACAACCACGGCAGCACCACACGGGACAGGATGGATCCGGCGCCGCGGATGGCCAGCAGCACCCCGATCACCACGGGGGCCACCCCGGCTTCCTCGCCAACCACGGGCAGGAACGCCGTGATGATGTCGATCATGGCCAGCAGCCCCAGGGAGGCCAGCATGTACGGGACCACACCGTCCGTCCTCAAGATCTTGCCCACGGAGGCACGCGGGGCGCCGTCGTCAATCCGGACCGGGCGCAACGTGGAGCTGCCGGGTTTCAGGAGAACGGGGAGCAGGGCTGTGGCGGCCAGTGCAGCACCCACCCAGAGCGCCATTTCAATCCGGCCCACGCTCTCCGTGGAGCCCGTGACCGAGGCTGTGCCCAGGACCAGGCCACCCAGCAGCGGACCGGCCATCTGTCCCAGCGAAAAAGACGCGGTGAACCATCCGAAGCCCGCATCCAGTTGATCATTGGAGGCGGTACGTGCGATGGTGGTCTGCCCCGCCACGGTGAAGCTCAGGTGACCCATGCCCAGAAGCGCGCTGGAAACCGCAACCACCGCCACATGGGGTGCCAAAGCCAGCCCGGCACCGCCCAGAGTCAGCGCGGCCACGCCGGCCACCAACATCAGACGCAAGGAATTCATGCGGTCTGAGATCCGCCCCAGCCACAACGCTGCGAACAACGGCAGCAGCGCGTACAGGGCGGTGACCACACCGATGGTCACAGGTCCCGCGCCCAAGGCCATGAGTTTGTAACTGGTGACCGGGCGCAACAGATTCAGACCACCCTGAGTCAACGCACCGGCCGCGCACAGCAGCCACAACCAGGTCAGGGAACGGGCACCACTCACGCCTTCAGAGACCGGCGATCTGTGTACCGGCCTGCTGCATCAGCTGCGCATCCGTGGCCTCAAAGATCCTGACGAAGTTTTGGGCATAATCCCCCAGGTCCTCATCCACACAACCCACCACGGCAACCACCTGCACGTCCGGCTTGATGCGTTCCACCCGCTTCAGGACGGCGTCAATGATCTTGCCCTCCCCGGTCTGGGAGTCCAGTTTGCCCTCCCCCACCACCACGACGTCTGCCTGCTCGAGCTCACGGTCAAAGTCGACGAAGTCCAGGACGTGCTCCGCCCCGGAGACCAATTCAGCGTCAAACCGAGCCCACATCCCGCCGGAGAAACCACCGGCGGCCCCGGTCCGGGCAACACCGATGGGGCTCTTGGGCAACTCAGCCGCCTGATCGTGGAGGCGTTGCGTGATGCGCTCCACCGTGGCCGGGTCCGCGCCCTTCTGCGGGCTGAACACCACGCCTGCCCGCTCAAAGGGAGTGGTCACATCGGTCAGCACCGTCACCGGCACTCCGTTGAGACCACCGGCCTCCTCAATGGCTGTGATGGCCCCGGAGGCGCCGTCGCTGGTGGCGGAACCACCCGCGGAGACCAAGATCCGACGCGCCCCGCGCTTGACGGCCTCCACCATCACTTGACCGGTGCCGTAGGTGCCTGCGGTGAACGCATCCCGAGTGCCATCGTGCTCAACGGTGATGCCGCTGGCCTGAGCCAATTCCACGATCCCCGTGCCCTCGGAGGTCACGGCAAAACTCGCCTGGACCGGAGAACCCCACGGGTTGTTGACCGTGACCGTGTGCATCTGGGCCCCCGTGGTGGAGGCCAAGGCCGTCAGGGTTCCCTCCCCGCCGTCGGCAATGGGCAACTCCACCGCATCGGCACCGGCCTCCCGCACACCGCGAGCAATGGCTTCTGCCACCTCAACGGCGGTGTACGTGCCTTTGAAACTGTCCGGGGCGATCAAGACCTTCATGGGTGCTCCTTGCTCTAGCAGACACCGTCAAAAGTACAGGAGGCACACGTCACGTCACCAAGACGCAGTGTTGCTCCCCACGGCGCGGCCATCCCGTAAAGTGACTGCGCATGTGAGCTGAGTCATACAATGCTGTGTGGCCACCCGAGCCCTTGAAGGACTTCACCCTTGAGCACCACACCCTCCGCCCGGAATGAGCCTGCCGCCACCGCGCAGGTCCCGGCAGAAACCGCGCCCAAGAAGCGCCGCCCGCTGTTGATGACCGCTTGGGCGATTTGCGCCGTCGCAATTGTGGGCGTGGCCACCGCGTTCTCCATCCAGGCCGCTGACGAGGGCGAGGACATCCGAGCCAACATGACCTTCATTGCCCCCGCAGGCCCCGGTGGTGGTTGGGACACCTTCATGCGGGAAATGCAGCAGGCGGACACCACCAACAACCTGGTGGGCAACGTTCAGGTGGTCAACGTGCCGGGTGCTGCTGGGACCATCGGGCTGGGTCGGCTCTCCACCATGGAAGGCAATGCCTCCACCATCATGGTCACCGGTACGGGTCTGGTGGCCGGCGTGGAGCAGCTGGACGCACCGGTTTCTCACGACGACGTCACGCCGATCGCCCGGGTGGTGGAGGAGTACGACGTCGTGGTGGTGCCGGCCGATTCGCCCTACGACACCCTGGATGACTTGGTGGCCGACTGGCAGGAGGACCCGAGGTCCATCGTGTGGACCGGTGGCGGGTCCTTTGACCAACTGGTGGTCTCCGAATTCGCCATTGCAGCGGATGTGGATCCGGCTCAGATCGCCTACCTGCCCAACTCAGGCGGTGGTGAGGCCACCCAGTCCCTGATCACGGGCACTGCTCAGGCGGCCACCTCCGGTTACCGGGACGTCTCTGACCAGATCGACGCCGGGCGCCTCAAGGCCTTGGGCGTTGCCGCACCGGAACCCATGGAAGGTGTGGAGGAGATCCCCACGCTGATCGACCAGGGTTACGACGTTGACCTGGCCAACTGGCGTGCCGTGGTGGCCCCTCCTGGGATCACCGATGAAGAACGTGAAGAGTTGACCCAGTTGGTTCGCGAAACCATCGAAACCCCGGAGTGGCAGGACGCCGTGGACCGTAACTCGTGGGCCGAGGCCTACATGGATGGGCCTGAGTTCGACCAGTTCCTCAAGGACGAACGCGACCGAATTGCCGGGCTCTACGAAGAAATGGGCATGTGATCGCTGCGTGAGCGCGTGAGGCGGTGGACGGTGAAGATGGCCACCGCCAGCAGGAGGACCACGCCTGCGGTGATCAGGGGGTTGGCCATCCAGGCATAGACCACAGCCATGCCCACGGTGCCGTAGATGCACCCCCAGATGAAGGTTCCCACCAGCATGGCGGGAATCCATCGGGTCAGCGGCATCCGGGTCAGGGCCGTGGTCAGAATGACTGCGGTCTGGAACCCCACGGTCAGAAAGCACACCGGAACGGCCAGCACACCCCACCGGTTCACAAATCCTGCAGCACGCGTGTAGACCGGGGATTCAATGATGCTGCGCACCACGCGGATGCTCTTCCGTGAGCCTTCCGCTGCAGCACGGCCCAGGCCGAAGACGATGGAAGTTCGCACAATGCCCACCATCCAGAAGAACAGCACTGCCCACACCAGGGGCAGGGATTCGATCCAGGCAAGCACCCCACAACCCTAGTGCTTTCCGCCGAACGGGTTGGTGACACCGTGTGTGCGCTCCCACCAACTTGCGTACGGTGGAATGCAGTCAGGTGCTGGTTTGGTTGCACCGACGACGACCGGGAGGTGACGATGTGCAACGCAACAGCTGGTGGGTTCGATTCACGGCGGCCTTGATGGTGGCCCTTCTGGCAGGGCTGACCTCCGGTGCCATGCGCGCCCCGGCCTGGTCCATGCTGATTATGGTCAGCATCGTGTTCATCCTGATGTTGGTGGTGCCAGCGGCCCAGGACCGCGAGCGAGAGCGCGACTGACCCCATCCCCTCACCGGCCGAGACCTCCGAAAAGACCCAAATCTCAGCCCAGTGAGGGACTT
>NZ_JROX01000442.1:0-429 GCF_000800955.1 Kocuria sp. ZOR0020 | reverse complement strand
GAACTTTTCAAAGTATGGCTTGGACGTGCTGAATTTCTAGTAAAGCAGTCAAAAAAGTTGCATAACGCTTGCGAAAATGATTACTCTAAGCGTGCATTAGTTAGGGCATTACAATTAAAAGCAGAAATAAATAAAAAAATAACATCTAATGCTTGACAAAGTGAAAGCAATTTGATATAATAATATATATAGAAATAAAGGAGAACTATAAATGGTAGTTAAATTAACGAAAAAACAAGCTGATTATCTTGAAACTTTTGGAGGTAGAACAAAAGAAGCGATTTATTATATTTCTCGCTGGGGTTTTAATTATAAACTTGAAGACGGCTTAGGTAAAGTTTATGAAAATAAAGAAAAAAAACCGTTTGAGATATTTGAAAAGCTGAAAATGGTTGAAGCTGTCATTAACGGTTATGAAGTTATTGAACC
>NZ_JROX01000441.1:0-204 GCF_000800955.1 Kocuria sp. ZOR0020 | reverse complement strand
GATAGCTTAGATTGTAACGTAGATAATAACCAACAGCGACAATAATCACATCTTTTTGAAATTGTTTACCTTTAAAATAGTTCATTGATATATCCTCGCTGTCATTTTTATTCATTTTACACTAAAATAGACTTATCAGAAAACTTTGCAACAGAACCCGCTTGCCCAAATCCCAAGCAATGACTTTTTTAGTATAACGATCCA
>NZ_JROX01000440.1:0-3927 GCF_000800955.1 Kocuria sp. ZOR0020 | reverse complement strand
CGCCCTCTCACGGCGGCAACACCGGTTCGAATCCGGTTGGGGTCACCACCGAGCAAAAGCCCCGGACATCATCTGATGTCCGGGGCTTTTGCTGTGTCCACGCGGGTCAACGCGTGAGATCACCGGCTGTTGATGAGATGACACCCCGTTGCCGGTGATTTCACCGTTTAGTGGTGATCTCGCTGGGATCAGTGAGTTCCGCGCTCCCACACCTGATCCAGAGATGGGGCATGATGAACCCTGTGAGCACATCTGATCATGAGCTGAACCCGCAGGGCTCCCACCGAACCGCGGATTCGGCCGAGAACTTCTCCACTGAGGCCACGCGGCACCTGCCGTGGGGTCAGCTCCCCAGCGCGTTGCCGGATGGATCGATGCCGTCTGACCCAGTTCCTTCTGGTGAAGTGTCCTCCGGTGCAGTCCCATCCGACCGGGCCAGGTCTGATCTAGACAGGTCCGGTCGAAGCAAGGCAGATGCTGCCCGCAAGCCGGCCGGCGGTGGCGCGGAGGCCACCGCTGTGGCTGTGGAGGATCTGCGAGATCTGCTGGCTGACACCGAGCTGCCACTGGAAACGCCAGGGGCGGAGTCAGCCCGGGAGTCCGTGCGACGAACGCTGGCGCAAATCGAGGACTACGTGCTGCCGCGTGTGAAGTCCTTGGACGCACCGCTGCTGGCCGTGGTGGGTGGTTCCACGGGTGCCGGCAAGTCGACGCTGGTCAACGCCTTGGTGGGACGCCCTGTGACTCGAGCAGGTGCGGTGAGACCCACCACGCGTCAGCCCATGCTGATCCATCACCCCTTGGACGGCAACGCCTTTGAAGGCACCCGGGTCCTGCCCCACTTGGCACGGGTCCGTGGGCAGTTGGCATCAACTTCACCCCAGTCCGCGCGCTCCACATTGGATGCCCCCGCGGCCTCTGAACACGTGGATGAACCCACGCACAGCCTGGTGCTGTTGGCTGATGAGGGCATCAACCGTGGCGTGGCACTGCTGGATGCCCCGGACATCGACTCCATCTCGGAAGAGAACCGCAAACTGGCCAATCAGCTGTTGGCTGCAGCGGACCTGTGGTTGTTCACCACCACGGCCAACCGTTACGCCGACGCCGTTCCGTGGGAACTGTTGGTGGAAGCCGGCCGACGTGACATCACGGTCGCCGTCGTTCTGGACCGGGTGCCCCAGGGGGTGGCCCAGGAAATCGAACCGGACCTGGAACGGATGCTCACCGAGCACGGGCTGGGTCAGGCACCCATTTTTGTGATCCCGGAGGCTCCGCTGAACGCGGCAGGCATGCTTCCGGCAGGGCTGGTGGACGGACTGCATTCCTGGTTGGCCGACCTGGCCGCGGACTCCATGGCGCGTGCTGAGGTCGCCAGGCGAACCGTGGGTGGAGCGCTGCGGCAAGTGGCCGAACGCGGCCAGGAAATCTCAGAAGACGTGGCAACCCAGGAAACCGTCACCACTCAACTGCGCACGGACGTGGTGGAAGCCCACGAGCGGGCCCTGCAGGAGATCATCGCCTCCACCAAGGACGGCTCATTGCTGCGTGACGAGGTGCTCTCCCGCTGGCAGGACTTTGTGGGCACCGGTGAGTTCTTCCGGTCCGTGGAGGCCAGGATCGGTCGGCTGCGGGACCGTCTGAGCTCGGCCGTCAAAGGCAAACCGGCCCCTGAAGTCCAAGTGGAACAGGCCCTGGAATCGGGGCTGCAAGCGGTGATCGTGGAAGAACTGGCCAAGGCGGGGGAGAACTCCCAGCGGCGTTGGCGATCTGAGCGCGCCGGGCGGGCACTGCTGGGCGACGACGACCTGGGCAAACTGCCCCGTGACGTCCCGGACCGCTGTGCCGCTGTGATCCGCGCCTGGCAGGGCGATGTCATGGAGCTGATCCAGCGTGAAGGTGCAGGCAAGCGCACCCAGGCCAGGGTGCTCTCCATCGGGCTCAACGTGGTCACCGTGGCCCTGATGATCACCGTGTTCTCCATGTCCGCAGGACTCACCGGTGCGGAGATCGGCATTGCCGGTGCCTCCGGTGTGGTGGGCACCAAGCTGCTGGAGGCCGTGTTCGGTGAGGACGGCGTGCGCCGCCTGGCGGAGAAGGCCCGCAAGGACCTGGAAGTCAGGCTGCGGGAGCTGGTGCAGTCCCTTGAACAGCCCTGGTTGGAACGTCTCGACGTGGTGGATGACCCCAAGTCCGGGGCCATCCGCGATGCAGCCCAGCGCGTGCAGAGCACGGGGGAGCAGCTGTGATCAAACTGGGCCGCAAGAAGGTACAGACCTTCAACATTGACCAACGCCTGGAAGGGCTCCAAGAAGCTGTTGAGGCCGGCCGAGGCCGCCTGGACGATCACGCCGTCGAGCGCGCTGACGCCGTCCTGGAACGCGCCGTGACCAGGCGTTCTCTCTCTGCAGATCACACGGTGGTGGGGTTCTTCGGTGCCACCGGTTCCGGCAAGTCCTCCCTGCTCAACGCCGTGGTGGGGCGACCGGTGGCCGATGCCGCTGTTCGCCGCCCCACCACCACATCCCCCTTGGCCGTCCTGGGTTCCCCCCACGGGGCCGAGCCCCTGTTGGACTGGTTGGGGGTCGAATCCCGCTACATCCTGGACGAGGCAGACGAGTCACCGTGGTCGGCCGGGGTGGCTGGTCTCTGGACTGAGGTGCCGCAGGGTCTGGTGCTGCTGGACCTGCCGGACGTGGACTCCGTGGCCCGCGAACACCGCGAGATCGCCCACCGCCTGGTGGGGATGGTGGACGTGGTGGTGTGGGTGGTGGACCCGCAGAAATACGCCGATGCCGTGTTGCACGACGAATTCATTGCGCCCCTGTCACGCCATGCCGCTGTCACGCTGGTGGTGCTCAACCAAGCTGATCGCCTGCCCAATGACCAAATCCGTAGTGTTCTGGCCTCCCTGTCCGATCTGCTGCGCCGTGACGGCCTGGATGCCACGGGGAGATCAGCACCGGTGGCAACCTCTGCCGCCACCGGCATGGGGATCGGCTCAGTGAGGGCACGGATCGCCGAGGTGGTGGAGGGCAAGGAGGCTGCCGCCGCACGGCTTTCGGCTGATCTGGAAGGTGCGGTGGAAGCCCTGCAGGAATCCCACGGTGTGGGTCAGCCTGCCGGGGTGACTCCGTTTGCCCGCGAAGAACTCACGGAAGGATTGGTGCGCGCTGCCAACGCAGACGGCATCGCCCAGGCCGCCCGGCGCTCCTACGTGCTCAACGCCGGCAAGCGCACCGGATGGTTGCCGGTGCGTTGGGTCAGTGGCTTCCGCAAGGACCCTTTGCGTCGCCTGCACCTGCAGGACATCAACGACGACGCCAAGGATCCCTCCCTGCATCGTTCGTCGCTGCCGCCCATGTCTCCTGCCCAGCGGGCCTCTGCAGACACCGCAGTACGGCGATTTGCCGATGAAGTCTCTGAAGGGGCCACCCCGGTGTGGGAACGCTCCATCCGGGAAGCAGCGCGCTCCCGCCATGAAGATCTGCCTGATGCGCTGGACCAGGCCCTGGCTCACACGGACCTGCGCCGTGGTGCCCGTTCCTGGTGGTGGCTTCCGCTGGACGTGATCCAGTGGTTGGCTCTGCTGACCGCGGTGGTGGGGCTGGTGTGGCTGACGGGACTGTTCGCCTTGCAGTACTTGCAGATCCCGGTTCCGGACACCCCTGAGGTGGAGGGCACGGGCGTTCCCGTTCCCACGTTGTTGGTGGTCACGGGTCTTGTTCTCGGGTTGGTTCTGGGGCTTCTCAGCGCAGTCTTTGCCCGGTGTGGAGGACGGTGGCGGGCCAGGCGAGTGGCCAAACGCCTACGGGAGCAAATTGCTGTGGCCGCTGACCACAACGTGATCCAACCGGTTGAACAAGAACTCACCGTCCACGACCAGGTGGGGCTCGGACTGCGGCGGGCCACCACCATGAAGTGACC
>NZ_JROX01000439.1:0-303 GCF_000800955.1 Kocuria sp. ZOR0020 | reverse complement strand
ACAAAAGGCTTAGAAATAAAGATAATGCACCAGAAGACTTGCATTTCTTAACAGGTGGCGAGTTTATGCTTGATGATTCGCACCACATGAATTTATTGTATGAGTACATCAAAGAAAATGATATCAAGTTCGTTATTTTAGACAACCTTATGACAATGCTAAGAAATGGCGATATTATCTACGGTAAAGACTTCGAGCCAATGCTTAGAAGAATTACACGCTTGAAGTTGCTCTTTCAAGATGTAACTTTCTTACTGGTAGCTCATGCAAACAAATCAGCTTATGCAAACTCAATGGACGATA
>NZ_JROX01000057.1:0-3757 GCF_000800955.1 Kocuria sp. ZOR0020 | reverse complement strand
CAAGCCACCGTGCCTGGATTCATGGCCGCCGGATTCTCCGCCGACGACGCCCGCGCCCTCATCTCCCGCGGTGCCACTCTGGCGCAGGACGCGGTTCTGGCAGAGCCGAATGGTTCAGAAACCGGATCCACGTTGGTGGCGGGAAGCCTTGGCCCGTACGGGGCCTATCTGGCCGACGGCTCGGAGTACACAGGCGCCTACCAGCTCAGCACTGAGGAGTTTCAGGAGTTCCACCGCCCGCGAGTTCAGGCTCTGTTGGCAGCAGGCCTCACGCTGTTCGCGGTGGAAACCCAGCCCCGTTTGGACGAGGTCCAGGCAGTGTTGGCCTTGCTGGAGGAGTTGGCTCCTCAGGCGCAGGCGTGGGTGTCTTTCCAGCTCAGGGACACCTCCACCTTGGCGGATGGGACGCCACTGGCTGATGCCGTGGACTGGGTGGATGAGTGGGCCGCCGAGCACTCCGTTCTGGTGGCTGTGGGCGTCAACTGCGTGGCCCCGGAAGTTCTCACCCCGGCGCTCACGCTCATGGGCTCCCGCACCAACCTGCCGTTGGCCTGCTACCCGAACTCCGGGGACACCTATGATGCGCAGACCAAGACGTGGACTGCGGCGTCGTCGTCGGCGCGGTTCACCGCGTTTGTGGAGGATTGGCTGGAACTGGGAGTGCGCCTGGTGGGCGGATGCTGCCGGACCACGCCTGCAGACACGGCCCAGATACGACGAAGCCTCATGTGACTCGCCCATCAACTGCTGATGAGCGAGTCACATGAGGGTTCGCGGGCAGATGCCCGGTGGAAACCTCAACCGAGGGGCACGCCTCAGTCGCGGGGCACGCCTCAGTCGCGGGTCAGGCGGCGGTGGGTCACACGCTTGGGACGTGCAGCCTCCGGGCCAAGGCGCTCCACCTTGTTCTCCTCGTAGGACTCGAAGTTGCCCTCGAACCAGTACCAGTTGTCCGGGTCCTCTTCCGTGCCCTCCCAGGCCAGGATGTGAGTGGCCACTCTGTCCAGGAACCAGCGGTCGTGGGAGATCACCACGGCACAACCCGGGAAGTCCAGCAGAGCGTTCTCCAGGGAACCCAGGGTTTCGACGTCGAGGTCGTTGGTGGGCTCATCCAGCAGCAGCAAGTTGCCGCCCTGCTTGAGGGTCAGGGCCAGGTTCAAGCGGTTGCGCTCACCACCGGAGAGCACACCGGCCTTCTTCTGCTGGTCCGGGCCCTTGAAACCGAACGCGGAAACGTAGGCACGTGAAGGCATCTCCACCTGGCCCACGTTGATGAAGTCCAGACCGTCGGAGACAACTTCCCACAGGGACTTCTCTGCGTCGATGTTTTCGCGGTTCTGGTCAACGTAGGAGATCTTGACGGAATCGCCGACCTTGAGTTCGCCGTCGTCCTTCTGCTCCAGACCAACAATGGTCTTGAACAGGGTGGACTTGCCCACGCCGTTGGGGCCGATCACGCCCACAATGCCGTTACGAGGCAGCGTGAAGGAGAGATCGTCGATCAGAACGCGGTCGCCAAAGCCCTTCTTGAGGTTCTTGGCCTCGATCACCTGGCTGCCCAGGCGCGGTCCCGGGGGAATCTGAATCTCTTCGAAGTCCAACTTCCGGGTCTTCTCCGCCTCAGCCGCCATTTCCTCGTAACGAGCCAGACGTGCCTTGGACTTGGCCTGACGCCCCTTAGCGTTGGAGCGCACCCAGTCGAGTTCATCCTTGAGGCGCTTGGCCTGCTTGGCGTCCTTCTTGCCCTGGACCTCCATGCGCTTGGCCTTGGTGTCCAGGTAGGTGGAGTAGTTGCCCTCGTACGGGTAGAGGCGGCCGCGGTCCACCTCACAGATCCATTCGGCCACGTGGTCCAGGAAGTAACGGTCGTGGGTCACGGCCAGAACGGCACCCGGGTAGGAGGCCAGGTGCTGCTCGAGCCACAGCACGGACTCGGCGTCCAGGTGGTTGGTGGGCTCGTCCAGCAGCAGCAGATCGGGCTTCTCCAGCAGCAGCTTGCACAGTGCCACGCGGCGGCGCTCACCACCGGAGAGGTTGGTCACCGGGGTGTCACCGGGCGGGCAACGCAGTGCGTCCATGGCCTGCTCCAGCTGGGAGTCCAGGTCCCAGGCGTTGGCGGCGTCAATGTCCGTCTGCAGGGAGCCCATCTCCTCCATCAGGGCATCAAAGTCCGCATCCGGCTGCGCCATCTCTTCCGAGATCTGGTTGAAACGGTCCAGCTTGGTCTTGATCTCACCAACGCCTTCTTCAACGTTGCCGAGCACGGTCTTTTCCTCATTCAGCGGCGGTTCCTGCAGCAGGATGCCCACCGTGTACCCCGGGGACAGACGTGCCTCACCGTTGGAGGGCTCGTCCAGGCCGGCCATGATTTTCAGGATGGTCGACTTACCGGCACCGTTGGGCCCCACCACGCCGATCTTGGCGCCTGGGTAGAACGACATCGTGACGTCGTCCAGAATGACTTTGTCGCCCACTTTTTTGCGGGCCTTGTTCATGGTGTAAATGAATTCCGCCATGACCACCAGGCTACCCGTGGCCGCCGGTGCCCGGGGAATCCGCACCGCCCGGGCACCGGCGGTTTTCCTCATCGCGTAGAGCCGCTCATCACATCCGCCCCCTGCTCGGCATCCGCCTCGGACTCGTTCAGATGGAACTCCACCCGGGATTCCTGGTTCAGATCAGCAACCTCCCCTGGCTGCAGACCCACACCACCGGTCATGGGGTCATCCTCCGGAGACCACGCGGTCATCCGATCGACGACGCCGCCCTCCCCCTCTTCGAACACCTCACCGGTGTCGGGGTCACAGTTCGGTTCAGAGTCATAGGTCTGTGCCGACTCAGGGTCGGGTCCTCCACTGGTGAGGGAGTTGCCTGATTCCTGGAGCCGGGCGTCGTCGTTGCTTGTGGAGGTCACGCCCTGGTCACCTGAGGCGGTGTTCTCCTGGGTTGCGCCGTTGTTGCGCCCTCCACCTGCCCGGCTGTACTTGGCCGAGCCCAAGGCCAGGTCCGGTCCCACGGAGGTGGCCTCGATCTCCACGGTGTGCCGTTTGCGCCCGGAGTTGTCCGTCCACTCGCGGATCTTCAGACGCCCATGCACCAGAACGGCGTCCCCCACCGTCAAGGACACGGCCACATTGTCCGCCAAGTAGCGGTAGCTGGTGACTGTGTACCAGTTGGTGGCGCCGGCATCCACCCACTCGCCTTTGTCGGCGTCGTAACGGCGGGAGGTCGAGGCCAACCGAAAGTCGGAGACGTGAGTGTTGTTGAAGGTCTGGCGCAGTGAGGGCCTGGTGGCCACAAAACCGCGCACCGTGATCGTGTCAGTCATGAGTGCTCCTGATCAGAGGGCCGGGCCATGATGGCCGACCAGGTGGTCCCTGACCCGGGGCGGATCCCCGGAGGGTTCACCCCACTGTGACCGGTTCATGGGCGGTCGTACTGAGGCCATCTGCCGAACTGGGGAGAACCTCTGGGGGCTTGTGCGGACCGTGTGCGCTGTGGAGGAACAAGGCCTGGCCGGAGGTTGGTTAGACTGTCTCGGCCGGCCTCGGTAGCTCAGTGGATAGAGCAGGAGCCTTCTAATCTCTTGGTCGGGGGTTCGACTCCCTCCCGGGGCGCCCACAGCCCGCCTGCCGCATGACCCTCATGCGTCAGGCGGGCTTTTTGCTGCCTGCATCTCCCCCTGCGCTCCCCACCCTTCCGCCCTTCCGCCCTTCCGCCCTTCCGCCCTTTCCGCCGAGTAGGCCGTTTGATCGCC
>NZ_JROX01000056.1:0-2897 GCF_000800955.1 Kocuria sp. ZOR0020 | reverse complement strand
TGCAAACTAAAGTAACAGAACGCATGGGCGACTGGTTTGAAGCAGAATTTAAAGCTAAAGCGAATAGTGCAAGCCGAAGAACTAGATTAATTAGAAGTCATGGTCACACCTATACTTATGCTAGATACCAAAATACTGGTCAATTATCAAGTAACTTAAAACAAGTTAAAAAAGGCGATAAAATAGTTATTGACGCAGGTACTAGAGCTAATTATACTAGCGGTTATCATGGTATGTACTTTTTAAGAAATAAAAAAGGTATGCAAGACGTTAAAACAACATTGAAAAAAGGCGCTATTTATGCTAATTCAATGAAATTATAAAAGTAGAAAGTGGTTTAATTACATTTGATTGAAATTAACAATAATGGTATTTTTTAATGAGTTTAGATAATTTTAAAAATAGAGCGATTGTATGGGATACGGTCAATAAAGGCTTCCCACAACCAATTCAAATAATGCAAGGCGACGTCAACGCTAGAACATTGTCAATTAAAATACTTGATAATGGAGGCGAAATTGATTTGACTGGCCATTCATTAAAACTTACATATCAATATACTAATAGCAGTAATTCAGGTTTTGTTATGATTCCTCCTGAAAACTTAACTAAGGGAGAGTTTATTTTAGTAATTCCTACCGAAATGACAGAAACTGGAGTTATTGAAGCGAACTTAATACTTCTCAATGAAGATAAAGAGCAGGTTATCGTCAGCAAGAACCTTACGTTTATATCAGATAATTCTACGGTTACAGATTTAGCTCAAGAAGTAAATAATAAGATTGATGATTTTACAAAATTATTATTGGAAAATATGCCACAAGTAATGCGTAGTGAGTTGAATGACTTACATGCTCAAACTGAATCAAACAAGAGCAATATTGAGCTTAAAGCCAATCAAACAGACTTGAACAACTTACAAGCTGATGTCAGCAGGCAAGGGATTGCAATTTCAACAAAAGCTGAACAATCAGATTTATTAATCACAAATCAAAATGTAACAACTGCTCAAGAAACAGCAAAACAAGCTGAAAGTGAAGCCAAAAATGCAATGGCAAAGGCTACCGAAGCACAAGCGAACAGTTTAACACCAACAACTTTAAATGTTGCTTGGGAAGTTGGTAAATATAATGATAATAATGGCGAAACAGTTATTAATGAGTCTATGAATAGAACTGTAAAGTTTGATATTAGCGGTACTGTTGAATTAAATATTAAAAATCCAACTAATTATACACTTTATAAATATTTTTTATATGATAAAAATGGTGCTTTTTTACGCTATGGCGAAGTAAAAAATGGAATGAGTATAAAGCATATTGGCAAAATTGCTTTTCAAACTGCCAAAACTGGTTTTGGAAAAATGGGAGAAGATGTTGCAACGACAAAATCAAATTTTATTTTTACATCATATATTTCAACTACAGACAAAATAGACATTATTGAAGATGAATTAAAATTTCTCAAAGATAGAATGTTAGTTGATATTGACTTGACTGTAACATATGGAAAATATAGTGTTGGTAGTGCTTCAAAAGATATTAACAAGACATACTTTTCAACTCAAAAAATGACATTAAATAAGGGTTCTATTTTAAAATATACTAACTCAAAATATTTAAGATTAGAATTAGTTAAATTTAATAGCAATACTTTGAAATGTGAGAGTGTTACTGTTACAAACGAAAAAAATATAAACGCAAATGGAATATATGCTATTCAAGGGTATGTTAGATTAAAACCTCTTACACAATCTGATATTGACATGATATTAGCAGACATGCAAGTTTTAAATTACACTTCATCCACTAACAACGTACCGAGTAATTTAGATAGTTTTCAAAAAATGGTAAATTATACCCCGTCAGTAAGTAATGACACTGTTACAACAACTACTACTGCGTTTGATTATTACAAATATCCAGTTACACCTATTTGGGGACATGAATATTTAGAGCATTGGTATGAGAAAATTTATGACGGTGTAAATAATATATCAATAGCATTAGACGGAGATAGTATAACTGCTGGTTACGCTCCACTATCATCGGTTCAAGATACTTTTTTTGGCATGAAAGATTATGCACTTAAAAAAATAATGAAGGCAGGGAATTATGATTTAAAAAAATTATCAATACTAAACAATGGTTTTGGTGGTAGAAATACGAATGAATGGGTAGGAAACCCAACTTATGCTTTGCCTTACTATTTACAAAAATACCCTAATGGTTTTTTACAAACATCGATGGAACATAACCCAGACCTTTTAATAATTGGATGGGGAATGAATGACGCTGATAAAAACCATACGAAGTTCGCTGGGTTAACACTAGAACAAAGATTAAACTTATTTAAAACAAATATGGAAGAAGGATTGAAAAGAATAAGAGGAAATACAAGTGTTAATGGTAGACCAGCTTATAATAAAACCGTAAAAGATTTGGCTATTATCATCACTTTGCCAACAGTTGGAACAGTTTATAATACTGGGAGAACCTATGTAGAGTGGTTTCAAAATGTTAGACCTATAATACAAGAATTATGTCGTAAATACGAGTGTGCGTTTGCTGATTTTACAGCGAGAACTTACGCACATAATGATATGTCTATAAAAACATGGTCAGCTTTAAATTCAGATGGCGTTACTTATGGATCGATACACCCTAACAAATACTCAATGGCTCAAATTATGTCACAGTTACAAGATTTAATATATCCTGTTTGCATGTGGAATATTGATATTGATTAATATATATTTAGGATTGCATGGGAAAATATCGGTTCAGCAGTAATTGGTTCAACGACAATATATTATTGGAAACGTACTGCATAAAAAAATAAAAAGGAAAATAAAAAATGAAATTAGATTATAACTCACGTGAGATTTTCTTTGGTAA